>CAJWCX010000164.1 GCA_913031405.1 uncultured Flavobacteriales bacterium
TCTAAAAAATCAATGTAACCGATATTGTTTGATAACTCTAAAGGGTTCACATAGCGTTCTTGTAATGCTCCGTTAGGAAATAAAGCCTCTTTAATTTTTTCGACACGAGACAGTTCTATGTCAAAAGATTTCTTTTTCTCTCTGTTGATTCTATTTTTTATCTGATCGATTGATTTTTCTATTTTTTTTAATTCTGACCCCATCCATTGATTAAGTTCTCTGTGGTTTGTGATTGAGGATCGAAGGCTTGATTTAATTTCACTTAAGCCGGAGTTTAATTTCTCCTGTTGAATGGGATAAAGGTCTTCCTTATCAACAAATGATTTTTTGAGGGTATCAATATCTCGAAAAAGATCATTTTCTGTTAGCTTGGCTTTTTTCATCTTCTTTGACCAAGTCTCCTTAATCCAGAGTAGATTGGATCTCATTTGTATTAAAGGGAAGGGTATATTACTTTGAATAAACACTCCTTTAAGCTGACTCCAATAGTGCATTTCCGCCATTCCGCCTACATAGCAAAGGTTGGGTAGAAGGTGTTCCTGGTACAAGGGACGAAGCGCTGCATTCGGAGAAAAATTTTCAGGATAATCCTTTAAGTGTTTGATTGTGTCTTGAAGATTCATTTTCCGTGACCCGATTACATAGTCGTTTCCCTTCTTCACAATACGTGTACGCTCATTTCCGTTTATGTAAAATAAATTGATTTCCCGAGAATGCAGCTGTATTTTGCGTTTTTGTTCGGTCAGCTTTTGATTGACTCCCTGTATCTGTTGATTGGAGAACTCATGAGAAAGTTCCTTTTCCATCAAAGGAGTAAACGATTGTTTGAGCTTATTTTGGTCTCCGTCAATAATCAATAAACCTTTTTCTGAAAATAATCCGTGAAGCCAATTCATAAAAGCTTCTCCGTAGGTTTTTCCCTGGAAAGAATCAAAGATATGTTGTAGCTCTTGGAGCTGATCATCTTTATATAGCAAAGAGATCTCCTCAAACAAGGAAGATAGGTTTTTTGTAGTGAATCTACCAACAGGTCCTTTTTGCTCGTGATTCCATTGAAATGTTTTATTAAATAGGTTGAGATGATCTATTTCTGCATAGTCGTGATCTTCCGATGCCATCCAAAAAACAGGTATAAAATGCTGATTCGGATAGTGTTTATTGAGTCGTTCAGAAAGCTTAATCACATGAATAATTTTCAAAAAGAAATACATTGGGCCACCTAAAACACAGAGCTGATGTCCTGTAGTGACTGTATAGGTATTTGAATCTTTTAAGTGCGTTATTTGCTCTAAGGCACGATTGTTATTTTTTACACACTTGTATCTCTCTTCTAGCACTGTTGCAAGTGTAAATCGAGCCTCATTTGTGTAAAGCTTTTGTTTGAACTCTATCTGTGACTGGAAATTTTCTATGGAAAATGGTAATCCAATGAAATCCTTTAATTTTTCTTGATGATAAACAAAATCTAGGTCTTGCTCTGAAAATAGACCAAGCTCTTTTCTCGGGATTTGAAGAATATCTTTCATAGGTTTAATTGAACTTTATCGTTTTTGAAGGTGAAATTCTTGAGATGACCATACTTGGAAGCAACAGACTTAGCATACATACAATAAATGTAATGACATTGATGAAAATCACATTTAACACACTTAATTCAATCGGAACATTTGAGATGTAATAAATACTCGCGTCTAGCTTGAGAAGCTGAAATTCATTTTGAACATAGCAAGCCATTAGACCTATAACATTACCGAAGAACATACCCTTTAATATGATTGAAGCTGTTTGATAAAGGAAAATTTTTCTAATGCTCCAATTATTCGCTCCTAAGGCCTTAAGAATGCCAATGAAATTTGATCGAATAACAATCATTACCAAGAGAACAGATCCTATATTAATAATTCCGATAATAAGCATTAAAATAATTATAATCAATACATTAGTGTCTAAAAAAGACAGCCATGAAAAGATTTCATTTTCCGAATCTAGAATACTTTTTAGCTGTAAAGTTTCACCATGTTCATTCGGCTCTAATTCTATTTTTTCCGCTATTTTTTCCTGCTGAACATCGAGCTCATTCCAATCCGATATTTGAATTTCAAAACCAGAAACATAGTCGGTGGCATCTTCATTTTCAATTCCGAAATCACTGAGTTTTTGGACGGCTGTTAAGGGAGCGAATATCATTTGATTGTCGATTTTTTCAATTCCCGTTTCGAAAATACCTTCAATTTTAAATCGCTTCATTAGAGATCTTTTCTTTACGAAAAATATGGCAATATCATCTCCCACTTTAAAGTGGAGATCATTGCATATCTTTTTGGAAAGTACAATGTGTTCTGTATTGGAATCAAAAGTGGGCAGCTGCCCGGCAATCAAGTGCTGTTTCAGAAATTCCGTGGGGTAGCTTTTGTCAATTCCCTTTAGAACGACTCCGGTTACATCTTGTTTGTAATTCGATTTATTTGAATCTATGGCGGATTCATCAAGGGATTTATCAGATCGAATCAATGCAGGCTTGTACATCACCGGACAAACTGACTTTACTCCATCCATTTTTACAATGCCTTGAAGTCGCGATTGATTAATGCGTATTGGATCGGCCTCAAAGCTATTGTTATTTCCTGCTTTCATTACAAAAAGAGGTGCATTGAATCCCACCACTTTTTTTCGAATTTCATTCTGAAAACCTGTAACTACAGCGATAGTAATTAAGTTAACAACAATAGTCAGTGCAATACTTATCATCGAAATACGCATGATAGGTTTGGAAACTTTTATACCTTTCTTGTTGGTTTTAAGAATTTTATCCGCTATGAAATATTCAAAAGACAATAGTTTGTTTTTTAATAATCAAAAATACATAAAGCTTTTTGGCTTGGAGTTGATTTTTGTTTTTTTACTTTTTTCATGTCATTCCAATGATCGGATTTCGTCTATTCATTCGAATATGAATAATCAAAACCTATTGAGTGATTCCTTGTCTGTTGGAGCCGATAATATCAATGAACTCATCAAATGGATGCCAACCATTCAAGAGCTAAATATTGCTATTGTGGGAAATCAATCTTCCATATTTAGTAATGGAACCCATCTTGTAGATAGCCTATTGATACTCAAATATAAGGTTACAAAGGTATTTTCTCCCGAGCATGGTTTTCGCGGTGCAGCCAGCGCAGGGGAGAAGGTGGCGAGTTCTAAAGATCTAAAGACAGGACTACCCATTGTATCACTATACGGCTCGCATAAAAAACCCACTCCAGAAGATTTAAAGGGAATTGATCTCATGATCTTTGACATTCAGGATGTTGGTGTTCGTTTCTACACTTATATTTCAACCTTACATTATGTGATGGAAGCGTGTGCAGAAAACAATGTTTCTTTGGTGATTTTGGATCGGCCGAACCCCAATGGAGATTATGTTGATGGACCTATTTTGGAGGCAGAACATAAATCTTTTGTTGGAATGCATCCTGTACCCATTGTTCATGGAATGACTATTGGTGAATACGGTAGAATGATTAATGGAGAATTTTGGCTTAAGGATTCCTTGCAATGCACGCTCAAGGTGATTCCTTGTCAAAACTACAATCATCAAATGCATTATTCACTACCTGTAGCTCCATCGCCCAACTTGCGTTCTGATGCCTCCATTCGATTGTATCCAAGTCTGTGTCTTTTTGAGGCAACGGATGTGAGTGTAGGTCGAGGAACATCCAAGCCTTTTGAGTGGTTTGGACACCCTTTTTTCCCTGAATCTAGTGTGTCTTTTATTCCTGAATCAATAAGAGGTGCGGCCCATCCGAAGCATGAAGGCTCTCGCTGTTATGCAATCCAGCCCCAAATCGATCCCAGTGAAAAGGGCTTGAACCTTAGTCATCTATTGAAAGCCCAATCTTTTCTCAAAGGTCAAACTTTCATTACAAAGAAATCGTTTTTTATAAAGCTGGCCGGAACCGAAAAGCTATACAACCAGATTCTTTCCGGGATGGATGAGCAACAGATTCGAGAATCCTGGCAAGAGGGTTTGGCTCGTTTCAAAAAGATGCGTGAGAATTATCTGCTTTATGATTAGTCGATTTGGTCCTGACTTTTTTCAACCTTTTGTTTCATCTCCTCGCTGTATTGGTTGATTCGATCTTGAACCTCAGAATCGTAGGCACCAACTATTCGTGCAGCAAGAATACCTGCATTCTTTGCGCCGTTTAACGCTACGGTTGCTACCGGTATACCATTCGGCATTTGAAGGATGCTTAATATCGAATCCCAGCCATCAATAGAATTAGATGATTTAATGGGAACACCAATAACGGGTAAAGA
>CAJWCX010000165.1 GCA_913031405.1 uncultured Flavobacteriales bacterium
GCGTTATCAAACAATGAATTATGACTTATGAAGTGATTCATTAAGACACTAAGTTAATTGAAATACACGAGAATTTCATACATTTAAGTACTATTAACTACTGATATTTCTGTTTTAATGTACCTTTTTCGGTTTTTATGTCTGTTTTATTTGGGTTTTGCAGTGAATTTTTATTTTGCACAAACCTATGTTTTTGCAGAATTATCAGGATCACCAAGTCTAAATACTTCTGGATGGAACCTCAACGGAAATGCTTTTGTCGGTGATACACCAGGAGATTCAGATGGATTTTCGAATGAATTGATACTCACCAATGCTTCTAATAGTCAAAGTGGAGGTGTTTTTTACGCTACACCAATAGACCCGTCTATATGTTCAAATTGGACGGTTGATTTTGACTATCGGATTTGGGGAGGTTCGGCCGCTGACGGTATCTCATTTTGCTTCTTAGATGTTCCGCCCACAGGTTTTGTTTCTGGAGGTGGAGTGGGTATACCTGGATCGGCGAATGGTTTGAAGGTGGTGTTAGATACATGGAACAATTGTGGGGGTCCGAATCCAGAGCTCCAAATTTATTCGGGAATTGGATACGACGAGTGTGCTCCAGGTATTGTCAAACTGGACAATTCAGGCGGAGGGTTGGGATTTGTTCGAAATACTAATTATCAATCTGTACGAATTACATATGATAGTGGATTGATAACGGTTTTTCTCAATGGTGTTCAATACCTTTCAGCGAATTTTCCAATTGGATTTATAGGCTATATGGGGTTTACGGCATCCACAGGCGGTGCGAATGATCAGCATTCAGTTAGAAATGTTGTTATTTACACGGATCAGGCCTCTTCTGAAGCTGGTGCAAACGTATCCATCTGCTCAGGTGATTCGGTTCAAATAGGGTCGATAGCAAATCTCGATTTTGTTTATGATTGGTCTCCCACATTAGGCTTAGATGCTTCTGACACCTCGGCACCAATACTCACATTAAGCAATACGACCAGCTCTATGATGACTCAATGGTATACTGTATCAACCTCTCTTTATTCAAATCCAGGTGTTTGTCCGTCAGAAGATTCTGTATTAGTAACTGTTTACCCAAGTCATGAAACAATTTTAGATATTGAGATTTGTCAAAATGAAACGTATGCATTTGCTGGACAGAATATATCCGAACCTGGGGTCTATGTTGATTCTGTATTTTCTCAATTTGGTTGTGATTCGTTGGTATACTTAAACTTAACCGTTCATCCTTTATATTTTGATACATTGGAAGTGTTTATTTGTGAAGGCGACAATTATGTTCTGGGTACTCAAGTTTTATCTTCTGAAGGTCTATTTACGGAGGTTTTTCAATCAGTTGATGGTTGTGACTCATTGGTTTCTATTAATTTAACTATTCATCCTTTACCTGAACTATATTGCCCTGATACTCTAATTTGTATTGGAGATACTGCTGAATTGATACCTTATGGTGCGATCAATTATAATTGGAATCCAATCATTGGGAATGTCGAGACTAATGGTACTTTGTTCACATCTCCTTCTTTAAATACGACATTTGAACTTTCAGGTATCGATACAAATTCTTGCAGCTCTTCCATAAGTGTTCAACTGAATATTCAACCATTGCCAGATATTAATTTGACCTCATCATCAGAAGAAATTTGTTTGAATGACTCTGTTTTTTTGATGGTTTCAGGAGGTGATCATTACATTTGGATCTCACCTGATTTTTCGGATATGAATGCTGAAAATCAAATTCTTTTACCCAATAATACAGTTGATGTTAAAGTAATTGGATTTGATGAGTTAGGTTGTGAAAATAATGATAGTACTACTATAATTGTTCTTGATTTACCGACTTTGGATGTTTCTCCTATACAAAGTGTTTGTTTGGGTGAGTCGGTAACTGTGACTGTTTCGGGTGCAGAGTATTACATATGGACACCTCTAGGTAGTGGAGAAGAATTTCAATTTTCACCGTCAGAAACGATAGATTTATGGATTACAGGAACGGGTTTTAATGGTTGTTCGGATTCTATTTACACATCGATTATCGTCAGCCCAAATCCTGAAGCGGTTTTATCAGTTGATCCTTTGGTTTCTACAAGCGATTCACCACACTTTACTTTTGTAAGTTCATTACAAGATGGAGAAAATATGGTACTGAGTACCGGTGACGGAGTATTTTATGATTATTTGAATCAGAGTATCGAGCATAGCTATCCTTACACAGAGAATGATTATTTGGTTCAGCTTTATGTTGAGAATGAATATGGGTGTAGTGATTCTGTTCAGATTGTGATTCAAATTAAGGGTGATGAAATTTATTATGTACCAAATGCATTTACTCCAGATGGCGATGAGCATAATAACACTTTTTATCCTGTTTTTACCAGTGGTTTTGATCCTTTGCAATTTGAAATGGTTATATACAATCGTTGGGGACAAGAGTTAATTCGGTATTTAGATCCAAATGAATATTGGGATGGTACTTATAACGGATCAATGTGTGCCGAGGGGGTTTATGTTTGGAAAATAACTTATGTTGTTCCAGAATCAAACGAATCGAAAACTATCTCAGGTTACATTAACCTCTTACGTTAATTCTCTCATGGCGTCATTCATGTATAAGTAAAATGTTTCTTCTATAATTTTTTGATGTTTTATAAATGCTTTTGGAGTGTGCTGTAATTTGTTTTTGAATGAAATCCTCCGTGACACACCTAAAGACGATTTTTCAAGACCATATAAGGAAGGGTAGTAGTTTATCCATTTGCTCTCTCTCATTCGCTTCAGAAGAAGCTTGAATTCTGAAGTCATTTCCAATTCTAAAGGTGATCTATAATTGTAAAATTCATCTAAGAAAACATCTAGTTTTTTATGATGAAATTCTTCCCATTTTTTAGCAAGTAAGTGATCAAATATGAGATCTATGGCAACACCTGCTATTTTGGGCAGCTCTGTGTACAAATGAATTCTCAGTTTTTTCACATCAGGATGATGATCAATATATGAATCAATCTTCCTATGAAGCTCAATTCCTTGTTGTATAACTTTGGAGTAATGCGTGTAGTTTGTTCCTTTGACAGAATCGCCGTATAAATTGGCAATCATCAAATCTAAATCATTATTGGAAAAAAAAAGATGTCCGAGGAAATTCATGGTTTATTCCTCAGAAAATTACTCAATATTCGTCTTCGTTGAATAAAAAATCTTCACGGGATGGATAATCAGGCCAAATTTCTTCAATATTCTCATATATTTCTCCCTCGTCTTCAAGGTCTTGAAGATTTTCAGCCACTTCCATAGGTGCTCCAGTACGAATAGCAAAATCAATAAGTTCATCTTTGGATGCCGGCCAAGGCGCATCTTCGAGATATGAAGCCAATTCTAAAGTCCAGTACATTGATTTAACATTCTTTGATTATTCGGCAAAAGTATACTTTATTTCAAATTATCCAAATAAAAATGGAATTTTGTTCAAAATTTTATTTTATTTTTTTGGATTCCAAGGTGTCTCTTCAATATTCAGTTCATTTGCTAGCGTTCTTCCTAGGGTAAATAAGTAATCACTGAGCCGGTTAAAATATCTCAATAATAGCTTGTCTATATTGGAGTGCTGTGAGAGTGAAACTACTCTGCGTTCTGCCCGTCTACAAGTGGTTCGTGTAATATGACAAATGGAAACGGTCTGATGCCCACCCGGAAGCACAAATGATTTCATTTCAGGAAGGTTGGTGTCCATATCGTCAATCCATTTTTCGAGCGTGGTTATATCCTCTTCACAAAGTGAAGGTAACTTCATTTTGGTTCCGGAATCCCCTACGGCTAGAATAGATCCTGCAGTAAATAATCGATCTTGTATTTCGATGAGCTGCTCTGAATAATTTTTATTTTCAACTGAGTCTCGCAAAAGACCTATATACGCATTTAGTTCATCGACAGTTCCGTAAGCTTCAATTTTCATATCGTCTTTAGAAACCCTTGTTCCTCCAATTAAACCCGTTTTTCCTTGATCTCCTTTTTTGGTGTATATTTTCATAATTCTACATTGTCTAGAGCTTGTTTGATATCCCAAATAATATCTTCAGAATTCTCAATACCCACCGAAATCCTGATTAATTTTTCTGTGATAGAAAGTTCCTCTCTGTGTTTCGGGTCTACACCCGCGTGAGTCATCGTAGCCGGATGTTCAACAAGTGATTCTGTTCCTCCTAAACTTACTGCCAATTTAATAAGTTTTAAAGAATCGATAAACTTAAAAGCTTCTTTTTCGCCTCCTCTAATGTCAAAGGAAAGCATAGCT
>CAJWCX010000166.1 GCA_913031405.1 uncultured Flavobacteriales bacterium
CCGCAAGTAATTACAAAAGAAGAAGAAGGAAAAACTTTTGAACCAATGGAGAAAGTTTTTTTGGATATTCCTGAGGAAAAAGTAGGAATTATTACTGAAAAGCTATCTTTACGAAAAGGTAAAATGACAAATCTTCAAAATAATGGTACAGGGCGTGTAAATCTAGAATTTTCAATTCCATCCAGAGGGTTAATTGGCTTCAGGTCTCAGTTTATGACAGATACGCAAGGTGCTGGGATAATGAATAAGTTATTTGATGGCTATTCTCCTTGGTTTGGCCCTATCCCGCAAAGAAATTCAGGAGCTATAGTTGCAGACCGAAATGGGAAAGTGACTACCTATGCATGTATTGGAATGGCTGACAGGGGCGAATTAATTGTAAGTGTGGGAACAGAGGTATATGATGGTATGATTATTGGCGAAAGGAATCGAGATGGAGATTTGAATGTAAATATTACTAGAGAAAAAAAATTAACCAATATGAGGGCTGCAGGATCAGACAGTACAGTGAATATCAGACCTCCAAAACAATTATCTCTTGATCAATGCATTGAATTCATAGCTGAGGATGAATTAGTAGAAGTTTCGCCAATAAGTATAAGGCTTCGAAAGATGGAACTTGATCAGAATAAAAGGGCATCGCAAAAAAAGAAGGAGAAATATTCAGGACAATGAATGAATTAACTCAATTGGACTTACCACTTAACAATATTATAAAAAAGCCTGAAGATGAGTCTGATGATTCTCCAAGTATTTTTTTTCTCCATGGTTTTGGAAGTAATATGCAAGATCTTTTTGGTTTAGTTCAAATCTTTGGAAAAGATTGGAATTGCATTAGTCTTCAAGCAACAATCCAAGTACAATATAATGGATGGGCTTGGGCAGATCTAGATTTTACTAATATAGGAAAACTTCCAAAGCCGGAACAGATGATCAATCATCAAAAAAAAGTAATAGGGTCAATTAAAAAGAGTATTGATCTATTAAATCTTAATCCAAATAAAATTAATTTACTCGGGTTTAGCCAGGGTGCTTCTTTGTCTATATATTGTGGTCTAAAAGATTTTGAACTTTTTAATTCAGTTGTAGCCCTTTGTGGATTCTTCCCTTCGGATCAAATTAAAGGTGAAATTAATAATAATGCAAAAAAATTAGATATTTTTTTAGCAAATGGAACTTTAGATGAAATGGTTCCAATAAGTCTTGGTCATGCTACAAGGGATGGTTTATTAAGTTTGGGAGTGCAACCTGACTATAAGGAGTATAAGTGCGGGCATACAATATCAAATGATTGTATGCGAGATTTTCTAGCTTGGCTTAAAGAAAGAAATATGTGAAATCAAATTGAAGGTATTTTTAGAGGTTTATTACCAATCTTCGTCATCGCCCCAATCATCTTCTTCATCACCCCAATCGTCTCCTTCATCTTCTTCTAAGTATTCAGCTTGTTCATCAAGCCATGCTTGATAATCATCTTCTTCGTGAATAGTTAGATAGCCTTTCATACGATAGTGTCCTAACCCACAAAGTTGGGCACAGGCTATTTCTAAGCTTTTTCCTTCTCTCTTTGTACCAACAGTTGTTTTGAGAAATTCCTCGGAAGTGCTAGTTGCTGTAAAATGGACAGGAATTACCATACCGGGAATTGCATCTTGAGAAACGCGCAATTCTGGAAGTTTAAAATTATGAATTACATCTTTTGATGAAAGATCAACCCTAATCTTCTTATTTTTAGGGATGTGTAGTTGATTAATAGTAAAGAAATCATCGGCACTGAACTCACTTGATCTATCTAAACCTATTGGATTATCTTGTTCATCAACTAATTCAACTCTTGTGTCTCCAAACTTACCATCAGCACCAGGGTAATGAATATTCCAGGCGTATTGCTGTGCAACTATCCTAATGTGTTCAGAATCTCTTGGGTCAGGAACATCATTTACACGTTCAGCCCATATTGGGAACGCAAATCCAAACAATATTACTATTTCAATTACCGCTACAGCGGCTTCCATAACAGACGAGTAATGAGATTCAACGCCTTGGTACGATGCTTTTTTATTCTTTGATGCTCTAAACTTCACTAGACTAACTATGAAAAATATGCCCCAACCAACGAAGAGTACGAGCATTAGGTAATGAACAATTACTATTATTTCATCTATGCGTCCACTAACAGATGAAATTCCAACAGGAAGACCAAAATATCTTAGTATATCAATCATGGTTCTGCTGATTGATTTTTCTGGATCTCAGACCAATTGACACTATTCCTGCAGCTATAGCGAACAATAGAGGCGCTATAATACTTAAGAGGGTAATAATCGCCATGTCCATTCCCTTGCCAGCACCACTATTTGGATCTCCATAGCAAGTGGAACACGCATATGTTATCTCTAGTAATGAGATTGCTAGGATTGAAGAAAATAGATATTTGAATTTTTTCATGATCAAATAGTTTTAAACTTTTTTAAGATAATTAAGAAATAGTATAAAAGTGATAAGGTAGCTATTGCACCGACAACTGCGAGAAAAGTTGTGTCATGATTATTAAACATTGTATATGAAAAGAAAGCACTGAGAATCATAGACATTATTACAAGGACAATATGCATAATTTTTAGGCTCATAAGTTAATAAATACCTGTACTATCTGTATGCCATATGAGCGGGATAAACATAAGAATTAAGAAAGTTACTAGGGTAGCCGCTAACATCCATATAATAGCTTTTTTCTCTGAAATAAGATGCATAAAGAAACCAAGTACCAGACTTCCTTTGATTGTAGCAATAGCAATAGCTAAAAAGAACGCCTCAATAAATGAGACCTCTAAGTAGCTGACTGCAACAGTTACCACCGTTAAGAAACCTAATGCGATGAAGACACGAATATAGGTTTGTATATGATGTTCAATTGAGTGATCTGTTTCTTTTGACATAAATTATTATCCTAGAGCAAGTATAGAATTGGAAAAAGAAATATCCACACTAGATCAACAAAATGCCAGTAAAGTCCAGTTATCTCGATTCGATTCGCTAATAAGTCTTGATTTTCTTCCCACATTTTGTCTGCTTGTTTAGTCCAGAAATAGACCAAGACAAACAAACCTCCAATTATGTGGAGAACATGAAGACCCGTTAGTGTGAAATAGATACCCATAAAAGTACTAGACGATGGATAAACACCATATTCAAATTTGCTGGTATATTCAAAATATTTTACTACAAGAAATGCTAAAGCACATAAAATAGTAATACCTAAATACATTTTGTACTTATCGAATTGTTGTAATTTTAATGATGCCCAGCTCATTACCATGGTGACACTAGACGTAATTAAAACCATAGTATTAAATGTTGCCATGGGTACATTAAGTTTGGATCCCCAATAATCAAAGTCTCCTTCTGGTGCTGCAATACGAAGAAAAACATAGGCTGAGAATAGACCACCAAACAGCATTACTTCCGACGCAAGAAATATCCATATGCCTAATTTTGAATTATTTAATCCAGTATCGGGACGATCTTCTAATATGTAAGGAATATTGCTCATTTGACAGTTTGAATACAAAAATCTTTTTCTTTCCCTGGGACGCTGTACTCATAGGGACCATGATACACCTCTACAGCTGAGTCAAAATTTACATGAGGCAATGGTGGTGAGGGAGCTGACCATTCAATAGTCGTTGATTTCCATGGATTTCGTTCTTCAGATTTTTTACTACTCAAGGTTATAAAAATATTTAAAATAAAAGGAATCTGTGCAAGACCCAAAATAAATGCGGATATTGTCATAAACTCGTTCCAATGAACGACGTCTGAAGCATGAGCATATTGCTGCCCTCCATCATACATTCTTCTTGAGAGTCCAGCGAGCCCTTGTATAAACATAGGCATAAATACACCATTCATTGCTAAAAACGATGGATAGAAATGTAACTTCCCTAAACTCTCACTGAGTTGCTTGCCTGTAACTTTAGGGAACCAGTAATAGATTCCTGCAAAAAGTGCAAACAAAGTTCCAGGTGCTACAACATAATGAAAGTGCCCTATAACATAATACGTATCATGAAGGAAAATATCTGATGCTGCTACTCCTAGTGGTAAACCTGTAAGACCTCCAATACCAAACATCGGTAAAAATGACAATGCGAAAAGCATCGGAGTATTAAAACGTATAGAACCTCCCCAGAGTGAAATAAAAAATGCTGTTAGCACAACAACTGAGGGAATTGAAATAATCATTGTTGTCAATTGGAAAAAAGCGCTCATTGATTGCCCCATGCCAGTTAAGAACATATGAT
>CAJWCX010000167.1 GCA_913031405.1 uncultured Flavobacteriales bacterium
AATTGTATGATTGCTCAAAAACAACTGGTCTGCAATCTGGTTATTTGTATAACCTTCTGAGATTAAGACAATAATTTCGTTTTCCCTCTCACTCAAAACAATTGGATCACAAAAACTATCGAACTCAATATCGTCGACATCCAACTGCGCTCTTTTGATAATTTCTAATATTTGGCCACAATAAAATTTGTTACCCTTCGCTGTTTCCCGGACTGCATCCAAAATCTCTGACAAATCACAATCTTTTTTGACATAACTCGTTACTCCACTTTTAAACGCATCAACCAAAGTCTGGGCACTTTGGGCATGAGTAATTGCAATAAATTTAATGCCATATTTGGAAGAACTGAATTTTTTTATAATATCAACACTAAAACCTTTGGATGTGTAATCAATAATTACAATCGATGGCTTACACGACTTTATTTGACTTTCAAGTTGCTCGCTATCAGTAGCTTCCCCTAAAATAGAATATGTTGAGTCATTTTGGAGAACAGCAATTAAACCCGCTCTCATTACATCGCTACTATCCGCTATAATTATCGACATTTTATTTGGAACAATTCTAAACAAAGGTACAAATACTTGATTAATAAGACATATCAAATCTAATTTTGTTTAAAAAACACTAAATTTTTTATTTATAATCGCCAGTTAGAACTAAGAAATTTACTCAATATAAACCCGTATTTATGTATTTTTGCATGTGCTCAAAACAAAAATTGGAACAGATTTGCATTATGCAGCTCAGCTTTTAAAAAAGGGTGAACTTGTTGCTATACCAACTGAAACAGTTTATGGATTGGCAGCAAATGGATTTGATCCCATAGCAGTTACTAAAATATTTGAAGCAAAAAAAAGACCTCTCTCAAATCCGTTAATTCTGCACTTTAGTGATTTTGACAGTATGAGAGACTACATCAAAAACATACCAAAACAAGCAGAGAAATTAGCTCAAAAATTTTGGCCTGGGGCAATGACCTTATTATTAGATAAGTCAAACCAAATCCCTAACATAGTCAATTCAGGTCAATCAAGAATTGCTGTTCGTATTCCCAATCATGATTTAACATTAAAATTACTAAGACGCCTTAAATTTCCCTTAGCTGCTCCAAGTGCAAATCTATATGGAAGAATAAGTCCTACACAATCTGCGCATGTAAAAAAACAGCTCGCAGGACGTATTCCATACATATTAGATGGCGGTAATTGTAATATAGGCTTAGAATCTACCATTATTGGATTTGAGGGTGATAATGCAATCATCTATCGTTTGGGAGGGATATCCATTGAAGATATTGAAGCATGTTTAACAATCAAGGTTAGGATTCATGACCATAAGGGGATGGATAAAAATCCAGAAGCCAGTGGAATGGTCAACTATCATTATGCTCCTCAAACACCAATTCACAGTATTGATGACATCCTATTATTTCCTAGAATAAAAAAATCAGGATTCATCGGTTTCAATGAGTTGATTTCGCAATTACCAGAAGAAAATCAATTTTTATTAAGCCCAAATAAAGATCTAGAAGAAGCATCAAAGAATCTTTACCGTGCCCTGCATTACATGGATGATAAAAAATTTGAACGCCTGTTTATATGTAAATTTCCATCAACAGATTTGGGGAAATCAATCAACGACCGCATTAATAAAGCGGTCGCAAAATATAAGAAATAAAAAAACCCTAGGAGGAAAGGGTTTTGAAATATTTTTGGTCAGTAAAGATTTACTTCATGTGACGACCATGTCTGTTCTTGAATTTATCAATTCTTCCCGCAGTATCTACAAATTGAGCAACCCCAGTGAAAAAAGGATGAGATTTATGAGAAATATCTAATTTCACTAATGGATACTCATTTCCATCTTCCCACTTAATTTTTTCTTTAGTAGGTGCGCAAGAAGGGCATAAAAAGGCATAATCATTAGACATGTCTTTAAAAACAACTAATCGATAATCATCCGGATGTATCTCTTTTCTCATAATATTATTTTCAAAAATGGAATGCAAATTTATATAAATCTTTTCAAATAACAGCAAAATTTAAATATAAAATCAATTTGAACAACGAGAGGGGGATAAGTCTTTAAAATGAAATTCTTAAACACCTACCCATTTGCTATTTTTGAATAAAGGAATTTGAGCCATGAACTTTTCAAAAATACAAACCTTAAAAGAAGTTGCAAATCTCATTGATGCAAAGTATGTAGGGCCGGATGGACATTCTATAACTGGAATGAATGAAATTCATGGTGTTAAACAGGGAGATTTGGTTTATGTGGATCACCCAAAATACTATGATAAAGCCATTAACTCTCTGGCCAATACGATTATTATTGACAAAAAGGTAGAAGTTCCTGACGGCAAGGCATTGATTTTGTCTGAAAATCCATTTGACGATTACAATAAGCTGGCACAGCTTTTTTTCCCTTCTTGTAAACCAAATGTGAAAGCCTTAAATCAAAACATCCATTCAACCGCAACGATTTATCCTAATGTGTCTATTGGAGAAAATGTTTCTATCGGGGCTAATTCCGTTATATATTCAGGAGTTTGTATCATGGATAATGTTACCATTGGAAAGAACGTATCTGTCGGTCCTAATTCCGTAATTGGTCATTATGCTTTTTACTACAAGCAAAAAGAGAACTTACACGAACGGATGCATAGTATTGGTGACGTTAATCTACATGATTTTGTAGAAATAGGAGCATTATGCACAATTGATAGAGGCGTTTCGGCATCAACGATTATAGGTTATGGGAGTAAGCTTGATAATCAGGTCCATGTTGGACATGATACCGTCATTGGTAAGCACTGTATTATTGCTTCAGGCGTGGGTATATCAGGTTGCGTAATTATAGAAGATGACGTAAAACTTTGGGGACAAGTCGGCTGTGCGAGTAATGTTACAATTGGAGCAAAAGCGACTGTACTTGGTCAATCTGGTATTACCAAAAACATTGAAGGCGGAAAAATTTATTTTGGAACTCCCTGCAAAGAGTCTCTTGAAAAATTCAAAGAGCTCGCTGCCTTACAATATTTGCCTGAAATAATTAAAAAACTATAAATGTATACCACAAGAGAACAAGATTTGGTATACCAAAATGAGGTTAAGGAAATCAAACTCCTTTCCCTACTTGAAATCACGAATGCGATCAATGAGAATGCCCCTGTTGAACATCTCATGAAGATTTTTAAATTTATTTTGAAGGAACAACTCGGATTTTCAAAGTTCGTTCTTTTAATGCATCAAAAGTCATGGGGAAACCCTGTTAAAGTAGGCTATAAGGGAAAGATTGACCTCAAATCTGTAGACAAAGAATTTAGTCGTTTTAAAGAGATTACCATCATTGAATCTTCTAAATCTAAAATGCTACATCAATTTCAAGTCATTATCCCTGTATTTCATTCAGAAAAACCCTTAGCTTTTTTATTGCTTTCAAGTAACCTAGATAGTGAAAATGAAACGAGTTATTTCTCTTTTGTACAAACACTCACAAATATTATTGCTGTGGCAGTAGAAAACAAAAGACTCGGAGAACAACATATTATAAAAGAACGTATATCACGAGAGCTAGAAGTTGCCTCAGAGATGCAAAAATTATTATTCCCTTCCGAGCTGCCATCAAATAGAAAAATGGACATCTCGGCAAAATACATACCTCGGCATGCTATAGGAGGAGATTATTATGACTTCATTCCTCTGGGAGATGACGAATACATCATCTGCATCGCAGATGTATCCGGAAAAGGAGTAAGCGCAGCATTACTTATGGCTAATTTCCAAGCCACCATCAGAACACTTTTCAAATACCAAAGATTTGAAATGCCCTTTCTGTTAGAAGAGCTCAATAAAAAGGTAATGAAAAATGCAAAAGGAGAAAAATTTATCACCTTTTTTATTGCACACTACAATGCCTACACACGTCATATGCAGTATGTAAATGCTGGTCACAACCACCCCTTTATCCTTAACGGGAGGCAGGTCATAATGTTAGAAAAAGGATGCATTGGATTAGGTATGCTCGATGAAATCCCTGCGATCGAGGTGGGTCATATTGAATTAAAGCCAAACTCCACATTTATTTTATATACAGACGGAGTTATTGAACTTGAGAATGAAGATGGTGAATTTTTCGGGGTTCCAAACCTCATCAAAACAGCTCAATCTTATTCTGCATTGAAGATGGAAGACATGAATAATATTATATTCTCCAAACTAGATGATTGGCGAGAAGATTTAAACTTTGTAGACGATAC
>CAJWCX010000168.1 GCA_913031405.1 uncultured Flavobacteriales bacterium
TTCAGCCTTTACGTTCATATCGGGATATTCTTTATTGGTAATACCTGTTTGATCGGTCGAGATTTCTGTTTCGACTTTTTCAGACCCTACGTTTTGTTTTGTTTTACATGATAACATCAAACAAATTCCGATTAAAAGATGTAGATTTTTCATAGTGTGGTTTTCAATAACTTTCCAAATATAGTACCAAAAATATAAAAGCCATTACTAGTTTTTATGGGGAACATATACATAAGTCATTTTTGTTCTCCATCCACCAATATGTAACAATACCTCTGCGTCCCTAACTTCGGTACTCGTTAAAGCTCTTAAATCAATTATTTTTGTATCGTTTTTGATGGTACAGTTTTCGCTAGATCCTGAAATGAACAAGCGTGCTTCTCTACATTGGATGTTTTGGTCATTATTAAACAATTCACCTCCCAAAAACTCGAAAGAATCATTTCCGTTACAAGATGCCTTATATTCTATGTTCAAATACAAAAGGTTGGCATCAATATGTGCATTAATAATTCTAAATGTTTTGCTCTTGTTTTTAAATGGCGCTAATTTGGCTTGCATGTGAACTTCCTCCATTCCATTTTGAAAGAAGTACGGGTCTATTACAGTAACGTTTCTGCAGCTATAAAGAGAAATTAATAGGCAAATAAGAAAAGTAAATAGCTTGTTCATGTGACAATTATACGAAAGTAGTTTAACTTTACACGTAGATGAAGACGAAAACCCTAAAACGAAATAAAATCAATGTTGTTACGCTTGGATGTTCGAAGAATACCTTTGATTCTGAGGTAATGATGGCTCAGCTAAAGGCCAATCGATTTCATGTGACTCATGAATCTATGGAAGATAATGCTGAAGTTGTCATCATCAATACTTGTGGATTTATTGATACGGCGAAGCAGGAGTCTATTGATACCATTATTCGTTATGCTGAGGCAAAGAGAGAAGGGGTTGTTGAAAAGGTATATGTTACGGGTTGTTTATCTGAGCGATATAAACAAGACTTAGAAGACGAAATCCCTGAGGTTGATGCCTATTTTGGAACACGAGAGCTTCCTCGATTGCTAAAAACCCTCAAAGCTGATTATAAACATGAATTAGTGGGGGAACGTCTTTTGACAACACCAAGCCACTATGCTTACTTCAAAATCGCTGAGGGCTGTGACCGCCCCTGTTCTTTTTGTGCTATTCCATTGATGAGAGGAAAGCATCGGTCTACATCTATTGAAGATCTCGTCAATCAGGCTCAATTTATCGCTGCAAAAGGAGTTAAGGAATTAATGTTGATTGCTCAAGACTTGACTTATTATGGACTCGATTTGTATAGAAAGAGAGCTTTAGCTGATCTTCTTCGTGCGTTATGTACGGTTGATGGAATAGAATGGATTAGATTACATTATGCTTTTCCTGCTGGTTTTCCTATGGATGTTTTAGATGTTATGAATGAGAATCCTAAAATTTGTAATTATTTGGATATGCCCTTGCAACATGGTTCAACCAAAATACTTAAGTCAATGAGGCGTGGAATTACAAGAGAAAAGACCGAAGACTTGATTGCTTCTATTCGAGATCGGGTTCCAGGAATTGCTCTTCGTACTACTCTTATTGCTGGATATCCGGGCGAAACAGAAGCTGATTTTCAAGAAATGTATGATTGGGTTGAACGAATTAAGTTTGATCGTTTAGGCATATTTGCCTATTCTCATGAGGAAAATACACATGCCTATAAATATATAGATGATGTATCTGCAGAGCTAAAAAAGGAACGAGCTGATATTATTATGGAATTACAATCTGGAATTAGCTATGAAATGAATCAACAAAGAGTTGGGAGTCATCTTAAGGTTCTTTTTGACCGTATAGAGGGAGATTATTTTATTGGCCGGTCTGAGTTCGATTCACCAGACGTGGACAATGAAGTTTTAATTCGAAAAGAGGAGAATTATGTCAGAATGGGTGATTTTTCGATGGTTTCAATAAATAAGGCTGATCATTATGACCTTTATGGAAATCTGCTACCAAGTAATCAATAGTTTGCGTCTCCCACATGTACTTTTAACCAGAAACCCTAAAGAAATATTTAACTCTAGACAGAATTGTATATCCATAGCTTTAAAATAAGATTCTCGCTGGTCTTCATAGTTTTGATAAGGAAATGCTTCTTGTCTCGCTTTTTCCGAACGTAAGTCCTTAAAGTCATATAGAATTCTAATTCCTGTTATCAGTGAGATTTTTTCGTTGCCCAAGAGGTATCCTCCGAAACCAATTGCTCCTCTTAAATTATTTTCTTTAAAAAGAGCGTTGTCGGGAATAGATCCATTTGCTTCATCGGTATAATAGGATTTTTGTATCCATCCAAATTCTGGTCCTATTTCAAAGTAAGTTCCTTCATTGGTGTGTCGGTATAAAGGAAGTATTCTAAACCCACTATACCCAAAATTCATATTGCAAACCATGTCGTTTCCGTTCTGAAGGTCTTTTTGCTCTAATTGAAAGTTTCGGTTTACGTATCCGACATCCATAACAAGTGCCTCTGTTTCATTAAAGTTTATGCCCAACTTTAGAGCTAAATTCCATCCTATTTTAGGTAACACATCGATTTTACTGTCTTCGTATAGTTTAAAATCACTCCATATACTTGTGCTTGCCGAACCATGCATGCCAATATCAAACCAAACTTGCGCGTTTAGCCTAGGTGTCTGAATAACAAGCATAAGGAAGGGCAATAAATAAAAGGGAATGTTCTTCATGTATTGAAGGTACTTATAATGTCTTATATGTGCATTATTTTTTGAAGCCTTATTCCATTAGACTTTAGAGATATTTGCTATCTTCGTCGAAAGTTTAAACGATGAAAGTTTATCTTGATAATGCGGCAACAACTCCATTGGCTCCTGAAGTATTTGATGCCATCGTGCCCATTTTGAAAAGTAATTTTGGCAATCCTTCCTCATCTCATTTTATCGGGAGAACTGCCAGGGCTTTGATTGAAACCTCACGAAGATCTATTGCTAGTCATTTGAATTGTCACACCTCTGAAATCATTTTTACATCGGGAGGTACCGAGGCAGATAATATGGCATTGCTTTGTGCAGTTAAAGAATTAGGGGTTAAAAGAATTATTACATCACGGCTGGAGCATCATGCAGTAGGACATACAGTAGAAAATATTTGTACTGAATTTGATGTAGAATTAGAATATGTAAAGCATTGTAAAAAGGGAAATATTGATTTGGATAATTTGGAAGTGCTTTTAACCGATTCTAAAAAAACTTTGGTTTCTCTCATGCACGCCAATAATGAAATAGCTACACTGATTCCTCTAAAAGAAGTCTCAGAAATATGTCGAAAATATGAAGCGTTTTTTCATTCTGATACTGTTCAAACAATGGGTCATTATTCCTTTGACCTGAATGAACTAGATATTGATTTTTTGACGTGTGCAGCACATAAATTCCACGGACCAAAAGGCATAGGCTTTTTGTATTCAAACATGAAGACGCAAATGATTCCCATGATTCATGGTGGATCGCAAGAACGAGGATACAGAGGTGGTACTGAAAACATATATGGGATAGTAGGTTTGGCAACTGCGATGGATCTTGCGTATTCAGACCTTGCGGAACATCAAAGACATGTTCAAGGGCTTAAAGATTATATGATTCAAGAATTACAAAAGTACTTTAGTGACGTTTATTTTCATGGAGAAATAGCAAAAGAAAAATCTCTTTACACAGTTTTAAATGTTTGTTTTCCAGCTACAGAAAAAGCTTCGATGCTGCTTTTTACACTCGATCTAAAGGGTATTGCTGCAAGCGGCGGAAGTGCTTGTTCTTCTGGGGCAACTAAAGGTTCTCATGTTTTGGACGGAATTCAAGCAGATATGAACAGACCAAATGTCCGTTTTTCGTTTTCTCGATATACAACAAAAGAGGAAATCGATTACGCAATTCTCCAAATCGTTGATATTTTCGAAAAAAAGATAGTTTAGTTTGAATCAATAAAAGTTTTCAAATCATAAATGAAAGTTTTACACCTGCCCCTTTGGGCTCCTAACAAAGATGATGTTCAGTTGGGTAATTTTATTCAGCAGCACATTGCTCTTTCTAAGAATGGTCACGACATTCATTCAATAGAGTTTTGCTCCGATGCAAGTCTTAAAAAAGTGAGTATTATTGATGAAGAGGAAAAGACTTTAGTCTCTTATCCGAAAAGCTGGCTTAAGTGGATAACTTTTTATTGGTATTTAAAGGCGTGTA
>CAJWCX010000169.1 GCA_913031405.1 uncultured Flavobacteriales bacterium
CGATATTTGTGTTACTGTTATTATGAAGTTGAAAGCTATTATTACGCCCATATTGTTCTTATTACTTGTATTCCAATGCCATATGTCTGATAACAACAATCCGCCAAAAGGAAAAAAAATGTCAATACACGAGTTCACAGTTGAAAATATTATGGGAGAATCATTTGATTTTTCAAGTTTAAAAGGTAAGAAAATAATGGTTGTCAATACTGCATCTAAATGTGGATTGACATCACAGTATGAGAAGTTAGAGGGATTGTACCAAAAGTATAAAAGCCAAGACTTGGTAATTGTTGGGTTTCCGTCCAACGATTTTATGGGCCAAGAGCCTGGTTCAAATGAGGAAATTGTGGCCTTTTGCCAGAGAAATTACGGTGTTACCTTTCCAATGATGTCCAAAGTGAAAGTGAGAGGCAAAGAGATGTGTGATATTTATTCTTTCCTGACCACTAAATCTAAAAATGGATTCAGCGATAATAAAGTTCAGTGGAATTTTCAAAAATACCTGCTGGATGAAGATGGATTTTTAGTTGATGTAATCACACCAAGAATAGCACCTGACGACGAAAAAATCATCAACTGGATAAAGGGTCAATAAAATCGTTGAAACCTTGTTAATAAGTTAGTGTTTTTTCCCTCCAAAAAGCATTGAAAACCCTTGGTAATTCGTTATTTTTGTTTATGTCCTAACTGTTGGGATTTTCTAAAGAACATACACAAATGGAAGAGCAAAAAAAAGGTAACTATTCAGCGGATAATATTCAGGTACTTGAGGGCTTAGAAGCCGTAAGAAAAAGACCTGCGATGTATATCGGAGATGTCGGGGTTAAGGGACTTCATCATTTGGTATATGAAGTTGTTGATAACTCAATCGACGAGGCACTTGCCGGATATTGTTCGGAAATCTCTGTGTTTATTAATGAGGATAATTCAATAACAGTCACAGATAACGGTCGAGGAATTCCCACAGCGATGCATTCGAAAGAAAATAAGTCCGCATTGGAAGTTGTGATGACCGTATTACATGCGGGTGGTAAATTTGATAAAGATACGTACAAGGTTTCCGGTGGTCTCCACGGAGTAGGGGTATCTTGTGTTAATGCCTTGTCTGAGCACCTTACAGCCACTGTTAGACGTGAAGGTAAGCTGTTTCAGCAAGAATATAAAATAGGAAAACCACTCTATGAAGTTAAAGTGATAGGAGAATCTTCAGATACCGGTACAGATGTTACCTTTAAGCCAGATCAAAGTATTTTTGAGGTAAGTGAGTACAATTATGATACACTTGCTGCAAGAATGCGAGAATTGGCCTTTTTAAACAAAGGAATTCGAATTAACCTTACAGATAAGCGTCACAAAGATGAAGAAGGAAAAGACGTTTTTAATAGTTATTATTCAGAAGGTGGGTTAAAGGAATTTGCTCAATACCTAGACCGGAACCGTGAGTCTTTGATTGCTGATGTCATTTATTTTGAAGGAGAAAGGGATGGAATACCAGTCGAAGTTTCGATGACTTACAACACATCGTATACAGAAAATATTCAGGCCTACGTGAATAATATTAACACTCATGAAGGAGGTACTCATTTATCTGGTTTTCGTCGTGGTTTAACTAATACCTTAAAGAAGTATGCTAATGAATCCGGAATGCTTACAAAAGAAAAAGTAGAGATTGACGGAGACGATTTCAGAGAGGGTTTGACTGCGGTATTGTCAGTGAAAGTAGCTGAGCCTCAATTTGAGGGACAGACAAAGACCAAACTGGGAAATAGAGAGGTTACAGCACCGGTTAGTCAATCGGTTTCCGAAATGTTATCGGCTTACCTTGAAGAACATCCTAATGCAGCTAAAGTTATTGTGGAAAAGGTTATTCTAGCTGCTAAAGCAAGACATGCAGCACGGAAGGCTCGTGAGATGGTTCAAAGAAAAAGTGTACTAAGTGGAAGTGGTTTACCTGGAAAGCTAGCCGACTGCTCTGAGAAAGACCCAGCAGCGTGTGAAATTTATTTCGTCGAGGGGGATTCGGCGGGTGGAACGGCCAAGCAAGGTAGGGATCGCCATTTTCAGGCCATCATGCCTTTGCGTGGAAAGATATTGAATGTTGAGAAAGCGATGCAACACAAAATTTTTGAAAATGAAGAAATCAAAAATATATACGCCGCTCTCGGTGTTCGCGTAGGAACTGATGAGGATTCGAAAGCACTGAACCTTGAAAAGTTACGATACCACAAAATTATCATTATGTGTGATGCTGATGTAGATGGTTCTCATATTGAAACTTTGATTCTGACATTCTTGTTCCGATATATGAAGGAATTGATTGAAAATGGGTACGTATATATCGCAACACCACCATTGTATCAAGTAAAGAAAAATGCGAAATCGGCCTATGCCTGGAATGATGATCAAAGAGATCGTTTGATTCAAGACCTTAAAGGTAGTGGATTGGAAACATCAGTAAATGTTCAAAGGTATAAAGGTTTGGGAGAGATGAACGCAACTCAGCTTTGGGAAACTACGATGAATCCGGAAAGTCGAACTTTACGTCAGGTGACTATTGAAAACGCAGCAGAATGTGACCAAATATTTTCAATGCTAATGGGAGATGACGTTCCGCCAAGAAGAGACTTTATTGAGAGGAACGCCAAATACGCAAAAATTGACGTTTAATTTTGCTTAAATTGTTCTTTTTCATTTTTGTTATGATTTGGATCTTCATTGATTCTTTTCATAATGAGACCACGGGTAAAACAAAAATATTGAGTTTAGAACCAATATATTTGGACAGTTTGATTTTCCCAAGTTTGGATTCCCATGATGTTTTGATTCAACATTATGCTTATTCAATGGTTTATGACAATTCCCATGAACAGTCAAAATGGGTGTGTTACAAGATTTCGTCAGCATTTGAATCAGGTATGCACAAGAGAAAAGATTCATTTAAAGAAGACCCTTTAATTATAGAAGGTTCGGCTAGTCATTCGGATTATAAGGGTTCGGGTTATGACCGTGGACATCTAGCTCCTGCAGCCGACATGACATGGTCAGAAGTGGCAATGAAAGAGTCTTTTTACTACAGTAATATGAGCCCTCAAAGACCTTCCTTTAATCGAGGTATATGGAAGCGATTGGAATCAATGATAAGAAAGTGGGGATCAGATTTTGATAGCTTGTATGTAACGACAGGTCCTTTGCTAATTGATTCTTTAGATGTTATTGGTTCTGGTGTTTCAGTACCTAAACATTTCTACAAAACTATTCTAAGTTTTAAGGAAGGAAAACCACTTTCTTCAATATCATTTTTATTAGAAAACAAAGGGAGTAAATCTAGGTTAAAAGACTTTGTGATCTCTACAGATTCTTTAGAAAAGATATCCAAATTAAATTTTAATTCTGGTTTGAATAGACTCCTACAAGATAGCCTAGAGAATAATCTAGATCATACTCGATGGTCTTGGCCCTAATTAGTTCAGTTGGAAGTTGATTGGGAGTCGACACCTAGCACGAACTGCTCGTCCTTTAGTCTCTCCTGGCTTCCATTTAGGCATTTTTCGGATAACTCGTTTGGCTTCTCTATCAAGATCAACGCTCACCCCACGGTCTACTTTTACATTCGTAATTGAACCATCTTTTTCAACAACAAACTGCAAGAACACTCTTCCTTGCTCATTCATTTCTATGGATGTCTCTGGATAAACAATATTATCATTAATCCATTTCATCATTGCTGCTGCACCTCCGGGGAATTCAGCGTCTTCGTCTGGAAAGTCCTCGACTTTTTCCTCGACTTTTTGAATCGTAGGCTTTACCGGTGGTGGTTTTGGAGGAGTTACCTGTGCAACGGGAGGAGCTTCCTCATTTTCAACCTCTTCAATTTCTTCAGGAATTTCAATGGGAACAACTACCTCAGGTGGTGGTGGTGGCGGTGTCTCCTCTTCAGGTTCCTCTTGCTCCTCATATTCATATTCTGTATCCTCTTCGTCTACAGCACGGTCCTTTAAATCGTCTTGGATGTTTACTTGACCATAGGTGAAAACGGCTAATACAAGTCCAGCTACGTAATTTAAACCTATGAGGGTTAGGCTTCTTTTTACTTTGTCATTGTCAACTTCAGGTTTTTTCTTTTCTTCCATATCTTAAATTTACAATATCAGTTCAATAAACATGCCAAAAGGCTATATTATATTTGAATAATCATCTGAATTTAGTAATCCATTAAGCTCCTCTTGAGAAGCTAT
>CAJWCX010000170.1 GCA_913031405.1 uncultured Flavobacteriales bacterium
TGTTCTCTTGGATGAGGATGATGAGGTTGAGGATGTACAACGTGCCGTAACTGGTTTTAATAACAAAAAGCACAAGTCAAAAAAGTTAAAGGTTTCTTCTAATCTCACCATGGATAAAACCTCATTTGTTTTGGTTAAAGAATTCGATAAGATTAAATCAGCACAAGAGTATATCAATTCCTATAAGGCAAGCTATGAAATACTTGATGAATATCAAGACAATAAAATATATTCCATTGGAATTAAGAACCTAAAGATATTGATAGAAAGTTCTAATTTTGATGAATATAAGTCATTCTTCAATGATTTTTATTAAATTAATATGTTAAAAAGAAAAGAAACATTTACTTCAGATATGGGATACACAGCAGAGCAGGACGGCAACTATATTATTGCCGGAACGAAAATAACAGGAGATATAGCCTCAGATAATAACATCCTAATAGAAGGGGAGATTATAGGAAACATCATGTGTAAGGGGAAGGTAACAATCGGTAACTCAGGCATGGTAAAAGGAAATGTGAATTGTTTCACTTCGGAGATTTTTGGAACGATAGAAGGAGAAATTAAAGTGGAAGATGTTTTGAATCTCAGAGACAGTTCTCGAATTTATGGAAATATTTTTACTACTAAGCTAAAAATTGATGAGGGAGCATTCTTTGAAGGTAGTTGTAAGATGTCATCAGCCTCATCAAAGCCCCAACATGAAAATACTCTGATGTCCGATTTGATTCAGGAAGAAGATCTTCTAGAAGAATGAAAAAAAAACCTTCTGGCTGGAGAAGCAATATATACATTCGATTTTCTTCCATTGGAATCCAAATGGGAGCCATTATTTTTATTTTCACTTGGCTGGGAGTTTATTTGGATGAATACTTGAAAATGGAAACCCCTTGGATGACCATATCATTTTCTTTATTCGGTGTGATTGGTTCATTAACCCTTATTATTCGGGAAGTTTTAAAATTAAATCAAAACGATGATTCAAAGAGTCATTAGCCAGCTCATTCCTCTTTTTGTTTGGATTCTCTTTGGCATAATAATCACTTCTATTTTTATTCATCAAGTGAGTTTATTTCACAACTTATTAAGTTCGGTCGTATTACTATTTATTTTTTTGGGAAGTACAATTCTCGTCAATTACAGAATTGAGAAAAACCCAAGGCGTTTTATTGGCAATTTTATTGTCATGACGACGCTACAGCTTTTGGCTTTTTTAACATATGAACTAATTCTCATATTTCATGGTGAGACTTGGTGGGTTGCTATTCACGCCCTTGCCAATTGTATTGTAATGATTGTTTTACAGTCTATAAATTTAGGACGGCTAAAGCTAGAGCCTTCTGAGGAAGGAGTCGAATAACTTTGACAATTTGTCAAACGAACTAAAGGATAGATTCTCGTAGGTATCATATACATCATGGTAGTTTTTGTTCTTACCCATTGTATATATGAAAAAAGAGTGTACTCCTTTTTCGGTGAAGAAGTGATGGTCTGAATTGGCGGATTTGCCCCTTGATTTCACCAGAGGCACAGATTTATAACGACTATTCAGCTTTTGAAGCGTTTTAAACTCTTTCGAAAAGACTCTTCCATTAACGGCAGTGATTCCCTCTTCTCCACTTCCCATGATATCTAGGTTCAACAAGAATTTGATATGATTAATATTGATTAAATCTGCTTCTGACATGTGTTTTGATCCTAGTAATCCAATCTCTTCTCCTGCAAAAGCAACAAGAATAACATCGTATTTCCTTAGTGGTCGGTTTCGAATCATATGTCCTAATTGAAGTAGCATAGCAACACCACTGGCATTGTCGTTGGCCCCTGGGAAATAAGTAGCGGATCCCATTCTTCCTAAGTGATCGTAATGAGCGGTGAGCATGATCGTTCCTTTCGATTCTCTTTTAGCTGGAATCATTCCGATAACATTCCTTGATTGATAGTTGTATATCAACTTATTTCTTAGCAAGACATCTATTGAAGTGTCAGATGTATTCAAATTTGATGTTTTGATTTGAATGTAAAACTCTGATGCTTTGTAGGGGCTTAAAGACCATGTAAACTTTTGGTTGACCATTTCAGCAATAGGGATCCCGAGTTGGCAGAGTTCTTTTAAAAGACCTTGAATTTGTCGAGAACTGTCTTTGGAATAACCCGTATTATCTACAACAAGAATATGACCGGTTTTTATTTCATTTAGTATTTTTTGCGGTTTCGTTAAGATTGCTTTTCCACTTTTACGTAAGATATTGTATTTGACAAGCTCAGCACATTTCTTTTTGGTACAATTCCCATCAGAAAAAGGCATGAAAACATAATCTATTCCAGGACGCAATTCTCTACCACTAATAGCAACTTTGCAGCAATCGGGAAAGGTATTCACGTCTAGATTGAATGATTGGAAATAGCCAAAAGGAAGTGAGTCTATACCTAGCTGAATCATTTTTTCGGCAATATATTCACCGGCAATAGAGTCTCCTTTGTTCACATATCCTCTTCCATGAAATTGAGGAGAGCACATTTTTTGGGTAAATCTTCGGTAATCGAATTCAGTTTGCGAAATAGAGGTCTTAGAGGTAGAAATAAAAAGAAGTAAAAACAGGAGTCTCATTTTGTTTCGATTAAACAAGGTTAAAAATAACGATTCGTTCATATTATAATCAAATATTAGTTTAATTTCGATGAAAATCTTTCTTAAAAGTTGTTATATTGTATCGCTTATTTTAGGCATTTAATCAAATAGAAGTACCTTTGATACGGTAGAAGTAATTATCGAATTAGGTTTATGTTTTTAGAGCAATTTCCTCTTCAAAAGAAGACAAACGGATGGATTGAAGTTATTTGTGGATCGATGTTTTCGGGAAAAACAGAAGAGTTGATTCGAAGATTGCGCAGAGCGGAATTTGCCAATCAAGAGCTTGTATTGTTCAAACCTAAAATTGACAACCGATACAGCAAGAAAAATGTTGTAAGTCACAGTGGAAACGCATTCGAAGCAGTTTTGGTGGAGCAATCCTCAGAAATACTGAGGCACATTAATGGACATAAAGTTGTTGCCATTGATGAAGCTCAGTTCTTTGATAATGAGATTATTTCTGTGTGTGAAACTTTGTCTGGGCAAGGTGTTCGAGTTATTCTTGCCGGTTTAGATATGGATTACACTGGAAAACCATTTGGTCCAATGCCCAATTTACTCTCTGTTGCTGAGTATGTCACAAAGGTTCATGCCATTTGTGTTTCATGTGGCAATCTAGCACAGTTTTCACATCGAACGGTTGAAGAAAAAAGTCAGGTTCTAGTGGGTGCAGTTGAAAAATATCAACCTCTTTGTCGAGCTTGTTTTAATAATGCGACGTCTTGAAAATAGATATTACTTCATCCGAACTCTCTAAGATTGTAGGTGGGGAAATTGAAACCTCTACTATTCCTATTAAGATTCATTCTGTTGTTTATGATTCGCGTCAAATCACCTCAGGACAAAACAAGGTTTTTTTTGCGCTAACTGGAGCCTTTAGAAGCGGAATGTCTTTTGTAAACGAAGCTTATGACAAAGGTGTTCGAGTATTTGTGATTTCTGAAAAAACGAATAAACAGAAAGAAGACGCTGTTTACATCTATGTTAGTGACCCCTTGTCGGCTCTCATGGAATTAGCCAAATGGCATCGTTATTCGTACAATATTCCGATAATCGGAATTTCAGGAAGTCATGGTAAAACTATTGTAAAAGAGTGGTTAGGGAACCTTTTGAGTGATAAATTTAAGGTAGTTAAATCACCTAAAAGTTACAATTCTAAATTGGGATTGGCATTGTCTATCTTGGAGTTACATGCAGAGGCAGAGGTTGGTGTTTTTGAAGTTTCAATTACAGAACCAGGTGAAGGGAATTTATTCAGAGATCTTCTTAAACCAACCATTGTGGGATTGACGTCGATTCTCAAAAAGCCAATTGGAACGATCAAATCCAAGAAAGATTTATTGGCTGAATATGCTTGTTTTTCTGGTGAATCCGAGCATGTTTTTTATCCTTATGGAACAGACTTTAAATCTATTCAACAGGTTAGCCACGTCGCCTTAGAACCTAACAAATTTGCAGAACATCTTCAGGTTTTAAATTTTAGTCAAGATGTTAAAAAAGCAAATGCAACCTTGTGTCTGGGTATTGGTGAATTTATGGGTGTAAAGACTTCAGTGATAAAAGACCATTTCCCTG
>CAJWCX010000171.1 GCA_913031405.1 uncultured Flavobacteriales bacterium
GATGGTCGTTCAATTCAAGCCAAATATCTCTACGTAAGGTTTGAATATAGTCGCGAACGTCCGATTCTATGAGTCCAGGATATTGATATCTTGCTATGATAAGTGCCCCTTCGAGAAGGTCTTTTTCAGAGCAATTATTCCATTTTATTAGGGCATCATTTATTTCTTTGAATTGAATGTCGTGAATAATGTTCTCAATTCTATTTTGGAAAACCAAGCCGTAATAATCATCCTCCCAAGATTTTTCTAAAATAGGGATAGCCTTGCTTCCACATCGAATCAATTCATCTTTAACATGAAGATAGATATCCTCATCCGGATCATCTATTAGTTTAACTAATGCTTTTATAGAAGGACTATCTTTACCCATGAAACAAATATATTCATGACAGTACTTGATTTATCTATGGTAGAAATAGTTTATCAATGTACAATTGTTAATTGATTTATGAAACCCTTTTTATCCTTTTACGTTAAAAACTTTGAATCTAAATTAACTTTGCTACAGGTTAATGATTAAAAGGAGACTTCGGTCTCCTTTTCTATTTTGGTTTTGAGCAGTTTTTGTAATTGATAAAGCGCTTTTTGATTTTCAGTACTCCCGAATGCTTCTGCTATTTTTTGTTTTTCTTTTTTGGTCAGATGCCAGGATAAAGAGATCCGTTCGTTGTAATCCTCTCTTAAGTTAAAAGTAATAGTTTCCACAGGGAAACTAAAACTTGTTTTACAAAGCTTCATTAGCTGTTCCTGATCTAAATCTTGAGTTCTTGTAAAGTTTCGATACACATTTCCAAAAGGTAATGTTATTTTGTCAAGTAAGGATGTTTGTTTGTAAAGTTCATTTTCTAGTATCCTTTTCGTATCTCGGATTTCAATAATAATCACTCCAGAGGTGTTTTCTTTTATCCATTCACTTAAGGCAAATAAGTAGTCTACAGTGACTTTGCCGCCATAATTGTCTCTAATTCCAGAATCCATAAGTTGTACTTCGGGAATAGTCGGTAAGCTCATCATTGGCATTATAATGGGGAAGGTTGCATTGGCTCTTAAAACTGTAGAAAATCGAATATTTTGTGGTGAGTTTGTTTTGAAAAAAGTTTGATAATCGATGTTTTCGTATGAAGTACTTGAATTATCTTGAATCATAAAGCTCAAATTTTGGGAGGAAATGAGCATTCTTCTTCCGTCATTAACAATTGTAGGACTAAATATCATTACAGGTATTTGTCCTAATAATTCTTTTTTTTTATAATATCCAAGAGGGTGTTCAACATAATTTTTCAAATTCTTATGAAGCTGCTTTTCAAATTCAGAGCCCCTCTCTTGAGTGTATTGCTTTCCCTGATAACTCATTTTTTTATAGCGCATGAATAAGTCACTTGTTGAGGCAGAAAAAGAAAGCTTGTTCAATAGGTCTTTACCCAACATTTCCTTATAAACCGCTATATTTTTATCTTTGATTGTCCCCAATTCCTTTCTTAAAATGAGCTCTCTGTAGAAAGCAGCTCCAATCATCCCACCTGATGCACCAGTAATCATTTGTAAATGCTTGCTTAGATTTTGATTCAATATTTCATCGCAATTGCTCAAAACAGTGAAGGTCCATAAGGCACTTCGCAATCCTCCTCCGCTTGTATTTAAAATGATAAGTTTGGGTTTAGGACTGTCTATTTTTGTTTTCCAATTGTTCAGAATAGTAGAAATCGCTTGATGTGATTCGTTAGAATCTCCATAGAGTTTATGTTGTTCTCTAATATTTTTTAAATCATATTGGATACGCTTGTTTTGTGAGTAATCCATCCCAATAGCATAGCTAGTGTACCTAAACATATCGAAGTAATTTGACACAATAGACATTCCGATAATGGAGATAAATATCATGGGGTAGGCCCATCGATGAAACCATGAAGACAGAGCGCCAAAAACCATTGCAATAATCGTTAAAAGGGTCACAATACTCATTGAGGCAGGAACTTCAAAAAGGTCGTAATTTCTGAAAAAACTTAAGCTTAAAAACGCAAAAATCGTAATAACTTCAAATATTAGAGCATTGATTCTATTCTGAGCGAAAACCTGCTTTACAACGTTTTCATCAAGGTGTGCAATGCTTCGGCTTTTGTATATTTTAAAATTTCTTCCGATATAATAAATGGGTGTTTTTTTTCGTTCACGAAAATAATTGTACCATTTTTTTCCTGCTCCTTTATTAGTAATTGAAGAGACTGGGTTCGATTCTGGGGATGTGTCATCTGTATTCCTGTTTCTCCTTAGTGGGAAGAAATAAAGTATGGATAGTAAAATGAAAAGGGAAAATCCAATAATGAAGAAAATGTTATAAATAATGACCGTCATTACAGGTGCAAACTCCTCATTGAGTTGAAATTGAGACATTTTAATGAGGTAAATAATGATGAATGAAAGCGGTAGCAGACCGTTGTTTATACAAAACCTGAAGAAAGGCGTGGAAACGACCACAAGAAAAGGAAATCGTGGGCCCAATTTGGTATAGCTGTAGACATTAAATCCCATTGTAAACCCGCCTAATGAAAAACCTAGTAATAAGAAGGACCAAAGACTAACCTCTCCCAGGTACTCTGGTGAAAAGAAAAGAAAAGGCACTCCAAAATTGGCGCCAAAACCCTCAAAAATGATTGAAAAAAGAAGAGCCCAATACAACAACCCAAAAAAATTGTATTTCAAGTGCCCTTTAAGCAATACAATAGGGAAGAAATCAAGAATTAGCTTTAGGTTTTTAATCATGCACTTTAAGTTAGTAAAAAGAACTTTCATTGTAAAGTTTCAGTCTCTTTAATTACCTAACTTTTAATTGATTTAATGTTTTTAAAAAATGATTATCAATTTCTGAATCCTCATGGACTCCTGATTCAACAACCCATTTCCCGTTGACAATGGTTCCTTTAAACATAGATGTATCCCCTGCATATATTATGGTGTTGCATCTGTTTTTTGGACTAGCACTCGCAATGAGAGGATGACTTTCTGAAACGACTAAAGCATCCAATGGTTGACCGACTTCAAAATAATTTGAATGATCAATACCCATGGCTTTTCTGCCGTTTATTAAAGCATTTCCAATCGCAATATGACCATTATTTCCTGTTTTTTCGTTGCCAAAGGTGTTTCTATTATGAGTGACTAAACGTTGCCCGTAATCCAAAATCCTAATCTCTTCTAAAGGATTTATTCCAATATGGCTGTCAGTGCCAATAGACCAACGGCCCTGTTGTTTTAAAAATGATTTCATTGGAAAAAGACCGTCTCCAAGATTACCTTCAGTTGAAGGACAGAGTACCACATTGGCATTCGATAGTGCAATTTGTTTCACTTCTTTATCAATCAAATGCGTGGCGTGAACAAGGTGAAAATCCTCATTAATTTTCACATGATTTGCAAGCCAATCAACAGGTCGTTGACCAAGAAAAGCCTCACAATCCTCAATCTCTTTAAGTTGTTCAGAGATATGAATATGGAGTGGAGTTCTACTCGTTTTCTCTTTACTCAGCCGAATGACGTTATCAGCATCAACAGCGCGCAGAGAGTGAATTCCTATTCCGACCGATGCATGTGAATGATAAGATGTACTTTTTTTACTTGCTTCGAAAAGTGCCATGTAATCATTGTAGGTTTTTGAAATAAATCGGCATTGCTCTGCTTCTGCAGTTTTTCCAAAACCTCCTCTTTGATAGAATATGGGTATTAGCGTAATCTTTATTCCTGCTTTTTTGGCGCCTGAGATAAGACGTTCTCCCATTTCAGATAAATTATTGTAGTGATTACCTTTTGAATCGTGATGTAAATAATGAAATTCAGCAACATGAGTATATCCATTTCTAAGCATTTCTTTATAAAGTAATGCAGAAATAGATTCCATTTGGTCTGGAGATATTTTTAACGCAAGCATATACATGCTTTTACGCCAACTCCAAAAATCATTTTGATTCGGTCTTGGGGAATGTAGTTCTGCTAAACCTGCCATAGCATACTGAAAGGCATGAGAATGTGCATTCTGGAAACCGGGTAGGGCATATCCGCTGTAGATTGATTTATCTTTTACTCCTGAGCTTATGGATTTTATGACGCCTTTTCCGTCCGTTTGAATATTGACATCAACAACCCATCCATTGTTTTGAAGTATTCCTTTAAATGCGAATTCATTCATGTAAACAAG
>CAJWCX010000172.1 GCA_913031405.1 uncultured Flavobacteriales bacterium
ATCAAAACTATATGTTTCACTAGAACCTTGTGCGCATAAAGGAAAAACAAAACCCTGTACAGATCTTATATTGAAACATGAAATTCCAGAGGTGATTATCGGAGTAAAAGACCCAAATCCAAAAGTAAGTGGAAAAGGAATAGACAATCTCAAAAAAGCGGGTGTTAAAGTAAAGGTGAAAGTCCTTGAGGACCTCTGCCTTGAGGTAAACAAAAGGTTTTTCACCTTTTTTCAAAAGCAAAGACCTTATGTCATTTTAAAATGGGCACAAACTCGTGACGGTTATTTAGATAAAATCCGAGATGATGAGGAACAGAAGATCAATTGGATTTCTGCTCCAGAAACCCAAACCATTGTTCATAAATGGAGAAGTGAGGAGCAAAGCATATTGGTAGGACGAAATACCATTATCAATGACAACCCTTCACTGACGGTAAGAGAATACGGTGGGAAAAACCCAATTCGAATTGTCATAGACAGCCAACTCGAAATTAGTGGAGCTCTTAACATCTATTCGAAGGAAGCACCCACAATAGTATTTAATCGCTTAAAAAATGAAAAAACAAACAACATTGAATACATAAAAATTAGTGAAACGAGTACAAAAAATATTTTAGACGAATTGTATAAACGCGGTGTTCAAAGTGTTTTTGTTGAGGGAGGTAGCCGTACCTTGCAATATTTTATTATTGACAATGCTTGGGATGAAGCCCGAGTCATTGTGGGTCAAAACACCTTCAATGAAGGATATAAAGCTCCAGTAATCAATCGGATTCCGATTCATTCGAGATCATTTGGGAAAGACGTTATTCATTATTTCAAGAGACGATGATTGCATTAATTGGAACCATCATTTCATCAACCCTAATCTTTGTCATTTTCAGACTTTTTGAAAAATTTAAAATCGACACCTTTCAGGCGATTGTATTCAATTATTTTACAGCATTTATTTGTGGATGGACTTTATACTCTAGCCAATTTACTTCAAAGGTTTTTATGAATATAGAATGGATACCCTATGCGCTGACAATTTCTTTATTATTTATTTCATTGTTTTTTGTCATGGGGAAAAGCGCCCAACAAAATGGAGTTGCCATAACTTCAGTAGCTGTGAAGATGAGCCTTGCGGTCTCTATGATTGGTATGATAATTATCTATAAAGAAGCTTTAACATTATTAAAAATAGCTGGCATCGTACTCGCCTTAACAGGAGTTCTATTGGTCTCATGGGAACCGAAAGGATCCAAAGAACAAAACAATGCATGGAAAATGCTAATCATACTTTTCATAGGAAGCGGTATTCTGGACCTTTGTTTGAATTACGCCCAGCAGAATGTTTTAAATGAATTGACACCTGCTTTGTTTTCTGCATTTGGATTTCTGATTGCTGGGTTTATTGGATTACTCGTTTTGATCTGGCAATTTATATTCAGTTCTGCCAGAATTAAAGGAAAAAACATTTTAGCAGGTCTCATATTGGGTGTCCCCAACTATTTTTCAATCTACCTTTTACTTCAAGCCTATGAAGTCATCGATTATAGTAATTCGAGCATTGTCGCCATTGTCAATGTGTCCGTTGTTGTTCTTTCTGCATTATTTGGATTCATGATCTTTAAAGAGGAATTCAGTATCAAAAAAGCAATAGGTCTTATCGCCTCTTTAATGGCTATCTTATCACTTTATTTCGCAACATAATTATTACTTTTAATTATGAAAGTCATAGTTTTCCTATCGATTGTTTTAACATCTCCAATATCGTTTGGGCAAAATTCTATGTCTTTAGCTGTATTAAAATATAGCGGTGGTGGAGATTATTACGCCAATCCTACAGCACTTCCGAATTTGATTAAATTCTGTAACAATTCGCTCAGCACTAAAATCAATGAGGATGTTCCATATGTTGAAGTTGGTAGCAAAGATTTATTTCTATATCCATTTATTCATATGACCGGTCATGGGAATGTGGTCTTTTCAAAAACCGAATCAGAAAACCTACGAAATTATCTTGAAGCAGGAGGTTTTATACATATCGACGATAACTATGGTATGGATGATTTTATTCGGGTAGAGCTTAAAAAAGTATTTCCCAATCAAGAACTGATTGAATTACCGAATAGCCACCCTATTTTTAAGCAAAGGTTTAAACTCGATGGATTACCTAAAATTCACGAACACGACGGTGAAAGAGCTCAAGCTTTTGGACTTTTTTTAGAAGGGCGACTTGTTTGCTTGTATACATTCGAATCAGATCTAAGCGATGGCTGGGAAGATCAAAGCGTTCACAACGATCCTAACGAAAAAAGACAAGAGGCATTGCAAATGGGAGCAAACATCATTAGCTACGCTTTCAATAATTGAGCTTAATGTTTATGGCCATCATGATCATGACCATCGTGACCATGACCTTCAGGAGAAGCCGCTTTCACATCCAAAAGTTCGATATCAAAAACAAGATCTGCATAGGGGGGAATCGGCACTCGTCCGGCTTTTCCATAGGCTTGAAAATATGGAATAACTACCTTGATTACCCCACCTTGACCTATCATAGCAATACCCTCCTCAAAGCCAGGAATCATTTTATTGACTTTATAGTTGAACTTTAAAGGTTGATTCCGATCTTTGGAAGAATCAAACTTTGACCCGTCTTTTCGTAATGTACCTGTATAATGCAAAGAAACAGCACTACCCTCTTTAGGACGAATATCATCGCCCTTATTTTCAATTAAAAAAACCAGTCCTGATGCTGATATTTGAGCGTTAGGAAAATCTTTTTGAACCTCTCGATGCATATAACTGCTGTATTCTTCATTAGACATGGCATCAATCTTGGCATATTCGGCTTGTTTCTCTTTTTCAGCCAATTCATATACGGCTATATTAGATTTAAAATTAGACATGGCTTTCCATTTCTTAGCAGACCACCCCTTTCGGATGATTTTCACTTTTTGAATTCGATCGTCCTTTTGAATAGAATCCACAATATCTTGACCATGAACCACATGACCAAACACAGTGTGCTTACGATCCAACCATGGCGTAGCTTTGTGGGTAATAAAAAATTGACTTCCGTTCGTATTCGGTCCTGAATTAGCCATGGAAAGAATACCTGGACCACTATGCTTCAATTCTTCATCGATCTCATCCGGAAATTTATACCCAGCGTCTCCTGTTCCATTTCCAAGAGGACAGCCACCTTGAATCATAAAATCAGCAATCACTCTATGAAATTTCAATCCATCATAGTAAGGTTTAGAAATTTTAATTGAATCTTTTTTAAACTTTCCTTGAGCCAGTGCTACGAAATTACCTACGGTCATAGGAGTCTTTTCATATTCGAGTTCACAATAAATATTGCCTTTATCAGTATGAAAAACAGCATACATTCCCTTACCCAACTTAGGTTTTTGAGCGAAGGTTAGAAAACATAAAGAAGTAAAAAATAAAAGAAGGTGTGTACGTTTCATAAGTGATATATTTTAAATAGTTTATTCCGAAACAATTTCTAAAAGTTCAACTTCAAAAACCAAAGGCATATATGATTCAATTACACTTCCAGGTTGAGGATTTGCTCCATAGGCCAATTCCTGAGGAATGAAAAACTTAAATTTAGAACCCACAGGCATAAGTTGTAACCCTTCAGTCCAACCCTTGATCACTTGGTTCAATCCAAAAGTAATCGGTTCACCTCGATCTACAGAACTGTCAAAAACTTTTCCTGCCGGAGTGGTTCCATGGTAATGAACTTTCACTTTGGATGAAGCTGTTGGTTTCATACCTTTTCCTTCCTTAATGACAATATATTGGAGACCAGAAGCCGTGGTAAGCACATTTTCATTTTTTTTGTTTTCAGCCATAAAAAGCTCTCCCTTAGCTTTGTTTATTAAGCCAGCTTTTTCAGCTTCTTGTGCCTTAATTCTATTCTTCTCCTGAAAATAACGATTCAATGTCGCATTTCCTGGATCTGAACACAAGGCGCTTCGATTATAAAGCTTATCGCTTAGCCCTTGAATAATCATTTCTTTGTTGGCCTCACTTAAATCTTTCATGAGGTTCGTTGCGATACTCTGACCGATCAAATAAGAAACACTATCAATTTGATTCTTGAGCGATTGAGCGTAAACGTTTAAATTAAATAATGTAAAGGCAAGTATGTATATAATCTTTTTCATTTTCTAT
>CAJWCX010000173.1 GCA_913031405.1 uncultured Flavobacteriales bacterium
ATAAAAGAATGCCAGAGGAAATCAACAGAATCACTTGCGATCATATGTCTTCTTTACTATTTGTACCCACCAGTAAAGGGATCGATAATCTCACTAAAGAAGGTTTTTCTGCTGAACACAATGACAAAGCGACCATAGACCACCCTCACATCCATCAATGTGGGGATATCATGTACGATAATAGCCTCTACCTATCACAACATCCTCAATGTGAAACAGATGTCTTAGAAAGAAATAAACTTTCGAAAAACGAATACATATTGTGTACTGTACATAGAGACCATAATACCGAAAACACACAACGCCTGAAAGGTATTTTATCTGCCCTGCAAGAAGTTCAAGGCAAAACAGGCCTAAAAATCATATTTCCGGCTCATCCACGGACACAATTACAACTAAAATCGCTTAGTAAAGAACTTGTTGTAAAGGGTTTCTTAGCCAATGACTCCGTTCGAATCACGGAACCTTTAGGGGTATTTGATATTGTTCAACTGGAAAAAAATGCACGCATCATTGTAACAGATAGCGGGGGACTTCAAAAAGAAGCTTACTTTTTTAAAAAACCATGCGTTATCTTGAGGGAACAAACAGAATGGGTGGAAATTGTTCAAAATGGAAATGCGATACTGGCAGGAGCCGATCCTAAAAAAATAACAGCAGCTATGCATCAATTATTGTCGAAAAACGACTACAGCTACCCCCCTCTATTTGGAGACGGAAAAGCAGGTGACTTTATCTGTTCTAAAATATTGAGTGACCTTTAAGCCATGATTATTTTTGTTGAAAAAATAACAACCCGTTTACAATACACCTTTGATTTCATATTTAAAGAAAGGGATCTTCAGTATCTACTTACCGACAATAAAAAAGACTTTTTAGCCTCCAATCAACCTCAATTCAATTATTCTCGGATTTCGTTTGATGAAGACATTCCATCTTTGATTCCTTCATCGATGCTGTTTCGAAAAAGTATATATAACTATACGATAAATAAAAATTTATTTCATCGAGAGGAATGCTTATGTATTAACGATAAAACGGATCCCTTTGCAAGTATCTTCTATATCCTAACTCGATATGAGGAATACCATTCAACAATGTCAGACTCCCATGCAAGACAAGAAGGAAAACATTCTGTCCTCTATCGATTTAATTGGCATGAAAAGGTCATTTGTGATCGATGGGCAGAAGACATACTGGATTATCTAAAGAAGTATTGTAAACTGAAATACAATCAAAAAATATATCACCCACAAATCATCCCAACATTTGACATCGATAAAGCTTATGCATACAAGCATAAGGGGTTCATTAGAACAGTTTTGAGCAATCTAAAAGACATTTGGACCCAGAACAGCCAACGGATAAGTGAACGACAGCGTGTCATTAGCGGAAGCCAAAAAGATCCATTCGATAATTTTGATCTAATGTATGACATTCAAAGGAGAGGATATGACATTAAAATATTCTGGCTTCTTGGAGATTATGGTAAATACGATAAAAACATCTCGCACAAGCATAAAAGACACGTTCGTCTGATTCAAAAGATGAATAAAATAGCTACAATAGGCATACATCCTAGCTACAAATCAAACTCCAATGAATTTCATCTTCATACCGAAATTGAAAGACTTCAACACATTTTGTCCAAACAAATTAAGAACAGCCGTCAGCACTATCTGAAACTATCCTTCCCTGATACCTATCAAATCCTTATTGAACAGGATATCGAAAACGATTATAGTATGGGCTATGCAGATGTATGTGGCTTTAGAGCTGGGACGGCGAGAAAACACCATTGGTTCAACCTTGAAACGAATGAAAGAACCAAGCTACTTATTCATCCATTTGCTTATATGGATGGTACTTTGAATGAATACATGAAATTATCCCCAGAGCAGGCGCAAGAAAAAATAGCTGAGCTCTTTATGGAAACTAAAACTTTTGGAGGCGACTTTATTTTCTTGTGGCACAATGACACCATTGGAGATTACGGACACTGGGAAAACTGGTCTCAAGTTCTTGAGTTCAGCCTGCGCCTAAGGAAAATATACGAATAAACTATAAGTTTATATATTAATATATAAGCAATTCATTTACAATTTTTTACCAATCTCTGTTGTACTCTGAATCAATCAGTTCGTTTTTTCCATCCTGATTCTGATAAGCATAATTAAATCCGGCATATACAGCGTGAGAACCCACTCTTCCCATCTTATCTATGGCTATAAAACCACACTGAAGTCCAGTCAAATCTTCGTGTTTCTCGATGATGCGATCCACAGCGATGCGACATGCCTCTTGAGGACCCTTTCCCTGGCGCATTAACTCCACTACCGTATGGCTACCCGCAATTCTTATAATGGCTTCTCCCATTCCGGTAGCACAAGCAGCACCCACCTCGTTATCTACGAATAAACCTGCCCCGATAATAGGTGAATCTCCCACTCTACCGTGCATTTTATAAGCCCAACCGCTCGTCGTGCAAGATCCACTTAAATTTCCGTATTCATCCATCGCCAGCATACCTATTGTATCGTGGTTTTCATGGTTGATTTTGGGCTTTTTAAAAAGCTCTTTATTCTCTTTTTTCCATGCTTTCCAGTCTTTTTTTACTTCCTTAATAGGCGTTTTAAACTTATCAAAGCCTTGATTCAAAGCGAAATCACGTGCACCTTCACCCACAAGCATCACATGGGGTGTTCTTTCCATCACTGCTCTAGCTACAGAAATAGGATGTTTAATACCTTCGATGCAGGCTACAGATCCACATCGCGATTTATCATCCATAATGCACGCATCTAAAGTAACATGACCTTCGCGGTCAGGCCTTCCCCCTATTCCGACACTACGATTAGAAAGATCTGCTTCAGTGATTTTAACCCCGGCCTCTACCGCATCTAAGGATGTTCCTCCATTAGACAGTACTCGCCACGCCTCATCATTAGCTTGTATACCATGATTCCATGTGGAAACCACAACAGGTCGTCTCTGAATCAAATTAGAATCATTATTCTTGATTTCATCTGTTTGTCCGTTTAGTCGATTCGACTTTAATAAAGCAATGGCAGCTGTAGTCAACCCGAATTTAAAAAATGTTCTTCTCTTCATACTTAGGAAATTATTTTCGAGTATTTCTCAAATGAGTACCATAATGACGGCTGAAATAGTGCCTTGTACCATCGCCATACATATATAGGTAATTCACATCGCTTGGATTTAAAACCTCCTCCAAAACCTCATGATTCACAAGGCAAATTGGACCTGGAGGCAATCCCTTAATCTTATAGGTGTTATATTCACAATCGATATCTCTGTGCTCATAGAGCAGTCTGGTGACACCTTTTAATGCATCTCCCCAACAATAGACAAAAGTAGGATCTGACTGCAATGGCATGTTAATTTCTAATCTATTTAAATATAATTTCGAAATATCACTCCATTCTTCCTTCAATCTAGACTGCTCTAAATAAACCATACTGGCCAGAGTATAAAGCTCAGACGGAGATTTAAGATCAAGATTTTTCAATTTTTCTTTACGTTCAGCCGTCCAAAAATTCTTAAATTCTTTTGCCATTCGGTCTACAAATTCTTTTTCGTCGGTATCATAGAACATGCTATAGGTATCCGGTATAAACATGGCGGGAAACTGTTCCTTACTGAATCCATATTTGGTATAAGTCTTTGGATCATTTAAATAGGATGAAATCGACGCACTATCAACTAGCAGTGTTTGCGCAACCTTTCCAGATAAATCATCCAGCTGATACATTCCTTTACAATTATTGAAGCTAACCTTGACCTCTACCTCAGCATTGCCATTACCCCTTCTATTTATTGTAAAACCATTCAAGAGGTCTTTAATTTTTGTGCCCGGTTCAATTATATATTTTCCAAGTGCAATATTTTCAGCGCTCAACTTTTTATACTCACCTATTTCCACAAAAAGCTTTGTATCTTGAATGAATCCCTGAATCTTCAACTTTTGAGCTAATGCTTTAAGGCTGGTTTGATGATCAATAAAAAATTCTTTTTTTGTGGTATTCACCGTAAATGATTCACTCGCAAAATACAACTTCAATTTGGGTACTAGTAATGATACAGCTATCACCAAAACAATCAATATGCTTAAACCTATAGTATACTTCCGTTTCATAT
>CAJWCX010000174.1 GCA_913031405.1 uncultured Flavobacteriales bacterium
TATTTCATTGGTGTATAAAAAAGGCATCAATGTTTCTGAAGCGCCTTGTTTGCTTTATGGTTATGGATCCTATGGATACACCATTCCCGATTATTTTAGCACCACCCGATTAAGTCTGTTGGATCGTGGTTTTATCTATGGTGTAGCTCATATTAGAGGAGGAAAATACATGGGTGAGGAGTGGTACCAAAGCGGGAAGTTTTTAAAGAAAATCAACACCTTCACTGATTTCATTAATGCGGCTGAGTATTTGGGCCACATGGGTTATTGTGATCCTGAAAAAATTTATGCTCAAGGTGGCAGTGCGGGAGGACTTTTAATGGGAGCTGTTTCTAATATGGCTCCTTACCTATGGAAAGGTGTTATTTCTCAGGTTCCTTTTGTGGATGTATTGACCACCATGCTTGATGAAGATATACCCCTTACTACTGGAGAGTTCGAGGAGTGGGGCAACCCAAAGGACGAGGAATATTATTACTATTTATTAAAGTATTCTCCCTATGACAATATCAAAAAGATGGAATATCCTGCGATGTATATCACCACAGGTTATCATGACTCACAAGTACAATATTGGGAGCCTTTAAAGTATGTTGCAAAAATGAGAGAATACAAAACTGACGAGCACCCCTTTATTTTTGACTGCAATATGGATGCTGGTCATGGAGGAGGTTCGGGAAGGACAACGGCAAGAAAAGAAATTGCAAAAGTGTATGCGTTTATTTTGGGTATGGAAAATAACATTAAGTAGCTTATTTTTTTTAAGCGCTTCAGCTACATCTGCCCAAGATGATCCAGCGCCTATTGAAAATTTTAAACAAAAAAAGGTTTTCTATGCTGATTTGGGCTACAACACCTCTCCTTTCAGAATCAAATACCCTTACAACGACCAAAACGATGTTCTAAGATTCAAAAACAATTTCAAGACTTTTTTAGGTCTTGGTTTTGCTTACCGTTGGTTTCATCTTCGCATTGGTTTCCCTGTTTTTGGCTATGTAAAACCGACAGAAAAATGGGGAGAGTCTCAACAGTTTCAGCTTGGATTTAATTTTTCATTGAAAAAATTATTTTTTGATTTTGATCTAAAAACCGTGCGTGGATATGCCATTCAGAACTATTTGGGAATTGATTCCTCGCATGTTGAACCTTTTGAACACCGAATTGAAGAAAATGTAGGAATCACCAACTTCAGTATTAATGGGTGGTATTTTCATGACCAGAACTTCAAAATGTCGGCTTTGCGTGGTAAGCAAGCCCACTACAATGAAGCTGTTCATACTTGGTATGTCAAGGGCACATTCAATATATTCAGTGTTGACAATGACGAAAAACAATCTATTATTCCTGATTATCTGGTAAACAATTCGGATTCAAAAACCTATGCGTCTACATTTTCAGCAGTAGATTTTGGTGTTATACCCGGATATGCGTACGTCAATCGTATCAAAAACTGGCAGCTTTCTGGATGGCTAGGTGTTGGAGGAGTAATCCAGTCTAAGTTTTACAGTATTAGTAAAGCTCCTAGAGGATTTTTAGGACTGGCTCCAAGATATGATATTCGTTTCATTGGGGGATACACCAACAACAATTATTTTGTCTTTCTTGTTTCTGAATTTGACAATAAATCGATTCGCTTTAATGAACTGAAGTACCGACAGTATTTCTATAGCATACGATTGTGTGCCGGTATTCGTTTTGGTAAGACTAAAGCTGAATAATGGCTTTTGAAATCTGCCCCTTATAGCTCAACTCCAACGTATACCTTCCCTTCTTGTAGGCAGACAAATCCAGAATTTGTTGAGACTCGTTCAAAGCTAGAGTACTTATTCGCTCTCCACCTTTATTGAGAACAACAAGCTGAAGCTCTTCTTCAAAATTTCCATTTCGATCAACAAGCAATTTTCCCAATGAATGCTGAATTACAGAAACATATCCGGCGTGTTTTTTAAAGGCTTTTTTATTCACGATGTGTCGGACAGAACGCTTGAGTTTGGCGTTAGAATATTGCTCAGAATCCTTTTCAATCATGGCTTCTTCGATATGAGTTGGTCTGATAACCTCAGCTGATCTCCCCTTAAAGATTTCATCTTCTCCCATAGGCTTCCATACCCTCATGTAATCGATAACGAAAGTATTTGGGAACACGGTTTTTTCATCAGGCCCAGGAGAAAAAGGGCCCCCATCCTGAGCAACAGAAATATTCGCGATGAGATTCATTTCTGTATTAAAGTCTCCGTTGTATTCGGCCACAGCCTCTCCATTCAAATACATAATAAGTTTGCCTGGAGTCCATAGACCAGAATAAACGACATACCTATCTGTAATCTGCTCAGACGCCTTAATCCAACCTCCCCAATTTTTTTTAATCTTGAACCATCCAGATCGCACCTTGTCACAATCGTTTGGACAATGAATATCTACATGAAAACGATTCGACTTTTCGCCTTTCATCTCCATAAAGTCGACTTCCTCGTTAGGGTTTCCTCCGTAGAGCCAAAATCCCGGCCAAAGACCTTTACCAGAAGGAGCAAGCGCACGACATTCAAAATACCCATATTTAAATTGTCTTTTACTCCATAAAGCAGAAATCAAATGCTTCAACTGAACCTGATTCCCATTTCTAACCTCTATATTGTACTTTTCTAGAGCACTTTCATCAAGCATCCACTCTGGAAAACTACGCCACTCGCTCGTCGTGTCAAGATGCAATTTTACAATTCCACTTGAAGGCTCCACCATATCCTTATCCGCGTAAATACCCGCATCAAGCGAAAGCCCCCCCCATGGATAATTAGGGTACCACAAGTCTTCATTGATTTTTTTTCCATTGAACTCATCACCAAAAAAGTAACCGAAACGAACCAGTTCCTCCTCTCCTACTTTCCAAAGAACCGGCTCTATCTGACCATGCAGGAAGGAACTAAAAAATAAAATAACAAATAGTATACGCATCAGTTCTTAATAAAAATGTTCTTGGGCTCTGTAAAGAACCTTAGGGCTTCCCATCCGCCTTCTCTTCCCACACCGGAAGCTTTAACTCCTCCGAATGGGGTTCTTAGATCTCTAACCAACCATGAATTGACCCAAACAATACCTGCATGAACTTGATCGGCCACTCGGTGGGCGCGTCTTAAGTTTGAGGTCCAAATAGTTGCAGAAAGACCATATTGGGTTGAATTGGCCATCATGAGCAACTCTTGTTCTGTATCGAAAGGCATCATGGTCACGACTGGCCCAAAAATTTCTTCTTGATTTGTTCTGCAATCATGTGTTAATCCCTCAATGACTGTCGGCTGTATGAAAAAACCATCCTGATGAGGCTCAGGTAAAATGACCCTTTCTCCACCTGTCAATATTTTACCGCCTTCCTCCTTGGCGAGTTCAATATAAGCAAGCACCTTCTCCATATGATCTTTGGATACTACGGCACCTTGCTTTGTTTCGGGATCAGAGGGTGAAGCATTTTTCATTTTTGACACCTTCTCTACAAATGCTTTTTTGAATTTTTCATAGATCGGTCTTTCAATAAAAATTCTTGATCCACATAAACAAATCTGTCCTTGGTTGGCAAATGAAGACCTCACAGTTGTTCTAAGCATTTCATCAAAATCGCAATCTGCAAAAATCATATTTGGATTTTTACCTCCAAGTTCCAGAGATAATTTTTTAAACATTGGGCCGGCTATTCTTGATATATAAGCTCCCGTTTGCGTTCCCCCCGTAAAAGAAATCGCTTTAATTTCTGGATGCTTTACAATGGCGTCTCCAGCAGAAGCACCATTGCCATGGACAATGTTGAGTACCCCTGGAGGAAGTCCTATTTCGTGAGCTACCTCAGAAAGCAAATAAGCTGTGTAAGGAGTGACCTCAGAAGGCTTAGCAATCACGCAGTTTCCTGTTGCAAGTGCTGGGGCAATCTTCCAAGAAAAAAGATACAAGGGCAAGTTCCATGGTGAAATACAGCCTACCACTCCAATTGGTTTTCGAGTGGTGTAATTAATACCAACACCCTCCATTCGATGAGATTCTGATGCAAAATGTAAAACTGCCGTGGCAAAAAAATGAAAATTAGAAACCGCTCTTGGAATATCTACCTGTCTCGCAAGGGAAACGGGCTTACCATTATCCAATGATTCTGCTTCGACAAATTCA
>CAJWCX010000175.1 GCA_913031405.1 uncultured Flavobacteriales bacterium
CTATCAATTCGTCTCTCGAAAAATGACTGAGGTTATCTCGCAACAATTTATCCAATATAAAACTCACGTTGTCGGAACCTACCCGGATTGTCCCGAGAGGGGTGTTTAAATCGTGGGCTATCCCTGCCGAAACCTCACCGATGGTAACTAGTTTCTCTTGTTCTAATATCGAACGAGATAAGTCAAGATTCTTCTGGGTATTTTCTAAAATAATTTTCTCATATTCTAAATTAGCAGACCTAAAATACCATATGATCATAAGTGTAATTATTGCACATCCTATTAGATTAGATGTGGCATAAAAATTTAACTCGTTTTGGTTCGTAATTATTTGTAAACTAAAGTTTTGATTGATAAATAAAACAACTAAAAAAACCCCAATGATTAAGCTAGTTAATACTATAATGGATTTTTTTCTTTGAAATAATATCGTCGGAAATAAAATTCCAGGAATAAAATAAACAATCATTCCAGAATCTTTTCCTGCTAGAATAGTAAAGAAAGAGACATAAAAAACAAAAAATAAAATAACAGCCCATTTTGCGACTTGAAAATATTTCTTCATTATGAGCAGAAAAAGGAACGGACTAAAGGCAAAGGCTGTAAATGTAATACTAACTGCTACAAAACTAGAGTCAAAACTATAATTGACTAACTCGATAACGATAAAAGTAAATCCGAGGATAGCATTTATGAATATAATTCTATTTAATATTTTAATTCTCTTCTTTTCAGTATTGTCAAGATCATCCGAAATGCCATTTTCAGAAATCTTCTTCCAGATATGTAACAGCTTATTTTTCATGATTTCACAACTTTTTAAAAGATCTTCATATTTAATGATTTTAGACACCGGTGTTTTGGTTTACCTATGACATTCATCATCGAAACACAATAGTTTACCTATCTTTAATCTAATTGGAATGTAATTATAAATTTAGTAATGCTATCTGATGAATCAATAATTATACTGGCCTTGTGTTCTTTCAACACATTTTTAACAATACTTAAACCCAATCCAGAACCGCTTTGTTTAGACTTTGTCGTGTAGAACTTCGTGAAAATGTTTTTAACAATATCTTCGGGAATTTTAGGTCCATTATTTTCAAAAGTAACCACTACACTGGATTCTGATTTCGAAGCAAAAACACCAAGGTATTTTTCTTTTTGATCCGACATCGCTTCTAATGCATTTTTTACAAGGTTTGACCAAAGTTGAAATAATTTTATATCAAAACCAGAAAACTCAATCTTTTCATCAACCTCAAATTTCAAATCAACATTTAAATTGATTTCATAATTAAAAATCCGGAGCACCGTGGATATATTTTCACGTAGATTAATCATTTTGCGTTCCACGGTAGTTTCTCCCTTTATAAAGGCCCGCATGTCTTGAACGACACGAACTGCCTTGTCACTAGAAGATTTAATAGTATCCAACTGAGCCATAGCCATTTGTACTTGACTCAATACTTCCAGATACTTCAAGCCATTAGATCGCTTCATCATCTCTTCAATTAGCTCATCCTGAGAAGCATTAACTCTACACTTTACCAAAAGGTCTGCGAACTTATTGAGCTCTTCAGCGGATATATCAGCATACTTATTTTGTAGTAAAACCAACATGTCATTCTTTTCTTTTTTTATCTGAAGACCTCCAACGTATATTTCAATTTTATTTCGTTTAACATAATCCAATATTTCAATGAGTTCTTCTCTCTTAAAATCGCTTAGGTTATCTCTTAATAGTCTATCGAATATAAAGCTAACATTGTCAGAGCCTACACGAATAGTACCCAAGGGCGTATTTAGGTCATGAGCTATCCCTGCTGAAATCTCACCAACAGTTACCAGCTTTTCTTGTTCCAATATGGAACGCGATAAATCAAGATTTTTCTTTGTGTTTTCGATAACTTTCTTCTCGAGAGATCTATTAATATTTGAAAGTGCATCTTTCGTATTTTGTAGTTCCTCGATGAATTTCTTTCGATTAAAGACATTAACAATAATTTGAGAATACAATCGTAACAAATTCTTTTCATCAGAGGTAAACTCACGTTTTGTTTTCATGATATCAAAACCAATAAAACCAATAGCTAAATCACCATCCATCATCGGAATGGAAATCAAACTTTGTATACCTTCACCTGATAAAATCGCACGAATCTTCCTGTCTTTCAACTCGTAGACATCAGGGAATTCAACAAAGTCTCCTTTAGAGTGCTTGCTTAACGAATAAGTCATCTCCGAAAAGGGCATCACCCTTAGTTCATCAATTTGAGGTGGAATTCCAGTATCGTACCATTCGTGTGTAATCGAACAGATTTCTTTCTCATAATCGTATTCAAATACATAAGCCCGATCAGCAGAAGAAAAGGAGGCAATATCAGAAAGAGACTGATTAATCAATCGATTGACCGCGGATACAGGGGCATTGATGTACTCGGTAGAAACTTGCATGAGTAAATTCTGAATCTTAGACATTCTTTCGATTTCTCTTTCTGCTTTTAATACTGAAGTAACATTAAACAAAAAGGCCTGAGAACCTGAAAAAACTCCATTATCAAGGATGGGTTTTGCTCGACCCTTAATATTAAGTACTTGTCCTTTTTTGGATACAAATTCACATACCAATTCATCAACATTTTCACCTTTCATCAAAACAGGTACTACTTCACTAAATTCTCTTATTGTATCGTCAGTGAAAAAATCAATGATTGACTTCCCTTTAACTTCATCTAAAGAAGCATATCCCATGTTTTCAAGCCAAGATTTATTGACATAAACAATCTCACCTTGTGGGTTGAGCCTTTGAACCATCTCGCTCGATGAATCGATCAAACTCCTGTAATTTTTTTCATTTTCCGCAATGACCAAAGTTCTCTGTTCTACTGTGCTTTCAAGTTCTAAAACGAAGCGATCGTTCTTTTCCTTTTGATCAATAAGATTCTCCTTTAACTCATTTATTGCACTGATGAGCATCCCCAATTCATCGGAAGATTTTCGCTTGGGAAGATCAATTGAATAATCCTGCTTACTCAGTGCCAATGTTGATAGCGTAATGTTGGTAATAGGCTTGGACAACCATCGTGCAAGAAAAAAGAAAGCCAAAATAAAAAACAACGCTATCCCAAACAAAACAAAATAAATGGGTCTGTTTAACTGATCAATTTCCAATACGATTCCTTCTTTTAAAATGGCAATCCGAACAAATCCATGAACCAAAATATCTCGGTCATCCGAATAAGAGAACTTCGAATCTTGATAAATATATTTCTCATTGTCAATTCGCTTAGGAAGAGCTTGATTATTTTTATCGTACTGGTGCTCTAATTTTCCATTTTCGTAGATTTCAATATAATCAATATCATGATCATTTTTAGCAAAGTTGATGATCTCAGTAATCCTTTTAAAGACTTGGGTTTCGTCAGAGTCCGTAAAAGCGAGTTCATAGCTTTTTGCTACGGTTTTTGCAAGCTCAAGAACCTGACCCGTTTTATTTTCAATAAAAAACTGCTTTTGCTTTTTAGGATAATACCATGCTGTAATCGAAATAATAACCAACAAGGTGACTGAGAAAGGAATCCATATTTTGAAAGCAAATGATCTGACAAATTTACTCATGGCCATTTATTTTTATAATCAATTGGTCCGGAATAGATTCATCGTTATGAACCAGAGCAAATGAACCACGGTTCATTCGAACAAATTCAATGATCTCCTCATCTGAATCGAGAAAGAATGGAGCATCAAACCTTCCTTGAAAAACAAGAGAAAACCAAAACTTTTTAACAGAATAAAACGACTTATCATAAATCACATTAGAATATTCTTCAACACTTTTATGTTTTGAAGAAGGTAGAACAACCTTTACCTTTTCAAGACTTGGCCACTTCTTGATACGACCTTGAAAATAAGATGAGATTTGAGACTGTGAAACTTGATTTACTCCTGTTTGGTTACCAATAACAACATAATTATCATTAAGCGCAGTTCCTTGACCAAAAGAGCTACTGCCCAAGAATACTAGCAATAATATAAAAACGATTTTGTTACAATTCAAACGCACCATAACACTTTACCAGTTACACACATAATTAATACTGTACCTTTTATTCATCTTCAAT
>CAJWCX010000176.1 GCA_913031405.1 uncultured Flavobacteriales bacterium
CCTGTACTTATTATAAAAAGCCAAAATAAAAACGCCATATTGTTGGAGGACCTCCTTAACAATCTTGTCTGTTCTTGGGTTTCTAACAGTATTTTATCCTCTCGGCTGAGTTCGTTGTATTTTTCATCCCACATCTTGATATCCTCTTTGTTGATTAAGTCGGGTTTAATGCCCGATTTAAATTCGATATCTTTCTTGTTTTCCATTTTTTATTTAAGAAGTCTTCTAAGGATTTTACCCACATTTGATTTTGGTAGCTCGTCTCTAAAATGTACTACTTTGGGCACCTTGTAGTTTGTCAGGTTGTCTCTGCAAGTTTGAATCACTTCCTCTTTGGTCAAGGAGTCGTCTTTTTTCACAACGAAGGCCTGAACGAATTCTGTTCCATCGTCATTTTTTCCTCCGCATACACCAACCTCTAATACCTTGGGATTTTCTGTAATTGCTTTTTCTACCTCGCTTGGATAAACATTAAATCCAGAAACCAAGACCATTTCTTTTTTACGATCCACTATTTTAAAGAAGCCATCTTCATCTATAATTCCAACATCTCCTGTAAGAAAATATTCCCCATGCATACAATTGGCAGTTTCTTCAGGTCGATTCCAATAACCTTGCATTACTTGCGGGCCTTTGATTCCGATTTCTCCTTTTTCTCCTTGAGCAACCTCAACCTTGTTGTCATCAAAAATCTTAATATCAGTATTCGGGAGAGGCAAGCCTATAGTACCTACCTTGTGTGTTCCCCCAACAGGATTGATAGTTGCAGCCGGACTTGTTTCAGATAGACCGTATGCTTCTAGAAGAGGGCTGCCTGTGACCTTTTCCCATTCCGCAGCAACCACATCTTGAACAGCCATTCCACCTCCAAGAGCCATTTTAAGTTTACTAAAATCAAGGCCTCTGAAAGCGTCTTGATTCAAAAGACCATTAAAGAGAGTATTCACCCCGGTGATGAACGTAAACGGATTTTTCTTAAGGTCTTTGCAGAACCCTTTCATGTCTCTCGGATTCGTAATCAAAATGTTTTTAGCCCCATACCGGAAAAATACTACACAATTCGCTGTCAAGGCAAATATATGATACATCGGAAGAGCCGTTATGATAGTTTCTTGTCCGTCCTCGAACTCGTGCCCAATCCAAGCCTCCACTTGCTGTACATTTGCACAAATATTTCCATGAGATAGTGCGGCTCCTTTTGAAACCCCAGTCGTACCTCCAGTGTATTGAAGAAACGCATGATCACTCTTTTCAAGAGAAACTGGCGTTCCTTTTTTTCCTTTACAGTCTTTAAAAATTTGTTTTAACGGAGTAGTGTCGTTTAGTGTAAACGGCGGCACCATTTTTTTAACTTTTCTCACGACAAAATTTGTAATAGCACCTTTTAATCCACCCAACATGTCACCAATGGTCGTTGTGATGACTGTTTCTATTTCTGTTTCAGCAAGTATTTCTTCCAAATTGTGAGCAAAATTTTCTAATATGATAATGGCTTTCGCTCCAGAATCTTTGTATTGATGACGCATCTCTTCTGCAGTATAAAGGGGGTTTGTGTTCACAATGACTAAGCCCGCTTTTAAACAAGCAAAAATGGTGATTGGAAATTGCAGAAGGTTGGGCATTTGGAGCGCAATTCGATCTCCCTTTTTGAGGTTCGTTTTGTTTTGAAGGTGCCAAACAAGTGCATCCACATGTGCCGAAACTTCATTGAAGCTGATTTCGACATCCATGTTTTTATAAGCTATTTTGTCTCCAAAACTTTTTACAGATTGGTCAAAAATTTCTACAAGATTATTGTATCGATTAAGCTCTATTGTTTTTGGGACTTCAGAAGGATAGGATTTGAACCATGGAAAATCACTCATATCTATTTATTTTATGTGTCGTTAAGTCTTTATTGTTCTTCTCAGAAAAATGGTTTTAAATATACATAAAATTCACATTTATAATGATATCTCCTATCCATGGATTGTTGAACTTTGTTTAAAAAGTTTCTTTGGGGAGTGTCTTAATTTTTTGAAGGTCATACCGTTTTGTCTTTTTAAGGATAAAGCGTATTTTTAACACTAAGACAAATAAAATCAAGTTAAAAATGATTCAAAAACTCCTTATTACACTCGGTTTTTTCACAGTAAATTCCTTCAATGCTCAGATTCAAAGTGTTCAAGACAATTTTGAGGGCTCGGGCACCATCAACACTTGGTCTGCCGATGACTGCAACATGAATACTTCTTTTTCAAACCCCTATGTAGACGGAGTAAATCCCTCTCAAAAAGTTCTTGAGTATTACGATTATGGGGGGCAGTATGCCAATGTGCGTTTTGATGTAAGCGAAAACTTTGACCTCTCCGTTCACCACACATTCACACTTAAAATTTATATAGAATCGAGTAGCTTAACAGGTACTCAAAACAATCAGGTTTCTTTGAAATTACAAGATGGAACCCTTGGTGCTCCATGGGAAACCCAGAGTGAAATCATTAAAAACCTTATTCCTGATCAGTGGAACGAGGTAACTTTTGACTTTCTCAACGACTCCTTCATCAATTTTAATGCTGGATCCCCAGATCCTGTGTTACGCACTGATTTTAACCGTGTATTGATTCAAGTTAATGGTGAAAATAATTTTGATCTTGTAAGGGCTTACATTGATGACTTCCTTTATGATGGTACGATCGGCTCTTGCTCAACATTCAATACGCTTGTTTGGTCAGATGAGTTTGATGGGAATGGTGCTATAGACAACAGCAAGTGGTTTCACCAAACCTTTATCCCTAATGGCTGGGGCTGGTTCAATGGAGAGCTCCAACACTATACAGACAGAGAGGACAATTCTTATTTAGACAATGGTGTTTTGCATATTGTGGCCAAGCAAGAGACATACACTGATCCGGTACAGGGACTTACAAAACAGTACACGTCTGCAAGACTCAATTCCAAATTTGCGTTCACCTACGGAAGGGTTGAAGTACGTGCCAAGTTACCCGAGGGAGTAGGAACCTGGCCAGCGATATGGATGCTTGGAAAAAACATCAATGAAACGGGAGCTTACTGGCAGACACAAGGCTTTGGAACAACTTCTTGGCCGGCTTGCGGTGAAATCGACATTATGGAACATTGGGGCTCGAATCAAAATTACATTCAAAGTGCTTTGCACACGCCGTCCTCTTCGGGAGGCACAGTGAATCACGGTGGTATCATGGGCAATGATGTGTCGAATACCTTTCATGTCTATGCCGCTGAGTGGTCGCCTTCTGAAATCACCTTCAGTATGGATGGAATTCCTTATTATACCTATGCCCCGAACCCTCAAAACATGAGTACTTGGCCTTTTGTTGCCGATCAATACCTTTTATTGAATATTGCGATTGAAGGAAGTATTGAACCCTCTTTTTCTGAAAGTGAAATGCTCATTGACTACGTGCGTGTTTTTCAGGAAGGAACAAATTCAACAACCATCGATACACATGTTGCATGCGACAGTTATACTTGGATAGATGGAAATACTTACACGGAGAATAATAATAGCGCCACCTTTGCACTTCCAAACGCTGAGGGCTGTGATTCGACCATTATGCTTGATCTGACCATCAACAACTCTGACACAGAAGTTGATGCTCAATCGGCCTGTGACAATTATATATGGATTGATGGAAACACATACACCGAAAACAACAATACGGCCACCTGGTTATTGACAAACCTTGCTGGTTGTGATAGTTTAATTACCTTAGATTTAACGCTAAATTCAAGCACTTCCTCTGAAATAAATGAAACCGTAAGCGATTCCTATACATTAAACGGCACCACATATGAAAGCTCTGGGACCTATACACAAACGATTTCGAATGTATTTGGTTGTGATAGTATTATAACATTGAATCTGGTTGTAGATCCTACATTGAGTATAAACGAGCAAAATCAGAGCGTTGTAATTTTCCCTAATCCCGTTCAAAAAACCATTCAGGTTCAAAGTGAATTCATGATATCCGACATTCGAATAGTAGATGCAATAGGTAAAATATATAGGTTGAACGAATCACCATTCAAGGGCGAACAAACAATAGATGTGAGTTCCCTTCCCCCAGGCGTTTATTCTCTTA
>CAJWCX010000177.1 GCA_913031405.1 uncultured Flavobacteriales bacterium
TCTTTTTATAGAAATACAAGTAAAAAAAAAATGAACAAATTTTGACCAATTTTAACGCAACCCAGTTGTATTTAGGGGTTGTGTTTATTAACTTCGACCAAAAATTACAATTAATAAATTTATATAATAATGATTACGAAAGACCAAGTATTAGCTGCACAGAATGAGTGGGGTGCAGGAGTTGTTAAAATAGGATCTCTAAAAGAGTCCAGACATGAATGTGAAACATTTACCAGTGAATTTCTTGATAAATTATATGCTTTTGAATTAGGACCGGTTTTATTCAAACCTACAAAGTGTGCTATAGAGCAATTTCGTCCATCAAAATCAGAGGCTTCATCTTATTTTATAGCTGGTGAAGGTCGGGCTTGTCAGGAGGATAATGGTTTTGCAATCAATCCTTGGACAAAAGTGAGGTTTGAAAATTCGAATATGATTTTAGAAGAGAATCGTGCAATTGCTATGGGGAACTACTTTTTCACCGATTTAGATGGAAACGAGGCAAAAGTTGAATATACTTTCGGATACCAATTGAATAATGGTCAATTGAAAATTGATTTGCACCATTCTTCTTTCCCATACAATCCTTGATATTAGATAGGCTTAGCTTTATTGTTTTGTCTTTTCAGTAATTAATGAATAGCCTATTTAAGGTTAAATGGTAATGTAATGAATTCATTTGCAAAGATACCAGTAGTCATTCTTAATGGGTTTCTTGGGTCTGGTAAAACAACGCTGTTTCGAAATCTGTTATCGCAATCCAAAAAGAAAGATATTCGAGTGTGTGCGATTGTAAATGACATGAGTGAACTGGATGTTGATGGGGAGCTTTTGGGAAATACGGATGTGGTAGAAGATGATAAGAGTATTTTAGAATCTATTCATGATTGTGTTATTAGTAGTATGAATGGAATTCAAAAACTCGACCAAGCAATTCATAAATTACTATCCCATCATAATCCAGAATTAATTATTATTGAAACTTCAGGAAGCTGTCATCCCATGCCTCTGATTGAATACTTCAAAGAGCAAGACGAGGTCAGGCTATCGGGAGTATTTGTTCTTGTTGATAGCTTAATGTTGGCACATGACTTTAATTATGGTGAAAGTCTTATTCCTCGAATGCAAAACAATCTCATCAATAACAAACGAGATACGGTGAGTTTATTAGTGGAACAAATTATGTTTTGCAGTCATTTGATACTGACCAAAACAGATCGAATTGAAAAGGAAAAGCTCCCTGATATTGCTACTTATGTTCAAGAAATCAACCCCTTGGCTTCAACGCATTCTGTACAGTTTGGTAGACTTACTTTAGAATCTTTATTTGAAATTGAGGACTATGATTATTATAAAATCACTCGATTGCTTGAGGAATTGAAGCCAGTTTTGGAAAATGAAGAAAAAGCTGATCGTCCTTATAACATTTCAACTCGCTTGGTTAAAGATGATCGTCCCTTTCATCCTCAACGTCTTTGGGATGTTTGTCACGAATATCTTGATCAAAGAATTTATAGAAGTAAAGGGTTTTTCTGGCTCGCAAGTCGAGATAAGCATTCACTATTATGGAATCAGGCAGCAGGTGGAATCAGTTTGGAATTGATTGGATCTTGGCGCTCTGGAATTGTTGAGGATAAAGATCATGGTCTTTCAGAAATGGAGATCGTCCAGCTTAAAGAGATCCTGAAGAAGGAAACAGGACGTTTTGGAGATCGTCATTGCGATTTAACGGTAATAGGTGATGAAAGTCAAGTAGATCGTTTTACGGATGCTCTTAAGTCATGTTTTCTCACAGATGATGAAATCAGTCTTTGGAGGGCGGGTGGAGAATTCGAAGATCCATGGCCGAAGAATATTGTCAGAATGGTCAATCAATAAAATTCTTTCACAAAGGATTCGGATTAGAACCTCTTTTTCTTTTTCCAGCTATCGAAATTGGTACTAATACCTATATAGTGGTTGGTTCCCGCAGTGGAAACAATTAGAATACCGTAATCGAACTTGAGTCGCTTCAATTGAATGCCAATTCCAAATGAAAATCCAGCTAAGCCCGGACGATCAATCAATTTCATTTGCTCTCTTCTGAAGTAATCAAATCCGGTTCTGAATTCTAAGTTTTCTGATGCAAGTAACTCTATTCCGTAGGTAAAGTGACTAGCCAAATGCTTTCCAAAACCAGGTCTTGAAATGGGAATAGTATCTCCAGATAAGGCATCTATTGTGGGTTGTAAATTGGGGTCTTCGTATAATATTTTCCAATGGTTAAGATGGTGCCCCAATAAAGAGATTCTAAAAGGTGCGTGATTCAGCTTGTAGCTCAGTCCAGCTTGGACCTCTACAGGTAAGGGGGATCGCTCAGAATTGGCATAGCTCATTAGTTGGTAGCCGATATTTTTAACAACAAACGAAGCCGAAAAATCTTGATTCGGATGTTTGAATGTGGCACCCATCAGTGAATGTATGCCTAAAGAAGAGTAGGCTTCAAGATGTGATCCTATGAGGTGAAGACCAAGCCCCACCTTGATGGTTTTACCAACTGAATGACTAAAATTCATTCCAATCGAGTAGTCAATAGCCGAGAAGTTATTGGTCGCATTGCCTAATTCGTCTGTACCGTTAAACTTTCCATAATTTTGATATTTAATCACAGGTGAAAAAATACCATACTTGTTTTTAAAGGCATAACATAGCATTCCTGTTTGAACTCCAGAGGGCATTATACCTTGATTCAGCTGTATACTTCTTAATTGGTCTTCGTTTAACAAAGAGGGGTTTGCCACGGTCAGTCCAACATCCTTATCACTGATGGTAATCAAGTTTGAACCTATACCCGCAGAACGAGACGAATAAATGGAATTCAAAAAAGAAAAGCTGTTTAGTCCAAAATTATAATTTTGTGCACAGGTCAAAAGAGTCACAAAACAAATGCCTAAGGATAAAGCAATTTTTGTCATAGGGATAAAACGTTTCTATGTAAAAATAATTGCTTTGTTTTATAAAATCATTCTATTGCTGTTATATTTTCTCGTAATTTTCGTTATTAGGAAAAATGTCTATGCAAAAATCTACTTTTAAATCTATTCTTTTGTTGGGTAGCCATGCTCATTTGTACTCAAAGGATTTGGAAGAGGCAACTTCAGTACATGTCCATTCTTTTCGTTTTGTCAAGAGGAATCCTTTCGAGGTGGATCAACCTCATCAATTTTTATTGAATGATACCTCAATTGATTTTAATGGTAAATACTCCCTAGAGGACTTGTCTTTTGCTATATCTGTAGTTATGAATCACCATAATGCTTTTGAGGACTGTCTGGTTCTTGGGGATCCCACGGAGCTTTTTTTTCAGGCATTTTGCTTCGCTAAAAACAATCAAAACCCTCACCTTATTCGACAGGAAGTTCAGTTTGAACAAAGAACATCAAAAGATGCGTATCTGTTTATTTATCCCAATGGTATGGTTGCACACAATATAAGGAAAGAGATCTCAAATTTAGTTTATCTATTGAAAAAGCACAACAGAAATACCTTTCTCATTCGCAATACAAATATAGAGACAGGTCAAATTTTACAAAATATGTTAAAGGAAGCAACTGTTTCCTTTGATCTTAATATCTTAGGAGTAAACGGGATTGAACAAATCATCTCAAGCGAGACCCAGTTTACATCATAAAATATATGGATCATAGAGTTTATCATTCCTTATTCAATGAAGTCATGAATAGGTACGATGCTATGTTCGTAGGTGTCATTCGCTCTCATTTCAACAATCTTGAAGATCAAAAAGATGTATATCAAGAGTTTTCAATTCATTTATTTATGTTGATTGAGACTAAATATTCGAAATCAATAGACTTATTGCATACCGCAACATGGTTAAAAGCTGTTGTCGCGAATTTTTGTAAATCTCTTATTCGAAAGAAAAATGCCAAAAGAAGGATCAGGTTCAGTAATGAAGGTTATACATCTACGCATCTTGAACAGTATTCTGAAGACAGTGGTATGCATGTTCCCTTGTTTGACTGTTCAAAAGAGATTGATTCCTATAAGGTTATGAAATCCATTCTGAGTTTGATTTC
>CAJWCX010000178.1 GCA_913031405.1 uncultured Flavobacteriales bacterium
TATCGACTTACCAGAACCTGTTTCTCCAGTAAGAATAGTGAATCCTTCGCTTAACTCTAGCTCTAAATGCTCGATTAAGGCAAAATTCGATATACGCAGTTTACGTATCATAGTCCTAATTCAAAAAAGCCTGAAACTTAGAACTATTACCTGGATCTAAGCGCTTTAAAAGATTTACGAAATCGGTTTTCTCTTTCAAATCTGAATCCGACAAAAGACTTTTTAGCTCTGCAGTTTTACAGTAAACAAAATTGATGATATTTACTGTGTTTGGACGTGTTTGAACAACTGGCTTCAGCTTTATCAAAGCTTTATAAATCTCTTTAACACCTTTGTCTTTATCATCGTAGAGCTGGTCCATCCCTTTTCTGTGGTAATTGTAATTGCAATCTCTTAAAGGTTGAAAAAGCTGCTGAAGAACATTATCAACTAACCAAAAACGATTTCGTTTACCCGATTCACTTGCTTTCCATCCACGCGCACCAGAGGTTTGAGCATTAACAACAATTTGCTGAGCTTCAACGAAATAAGGTGTTCCACCGTTAGGTGAAAACGAATCATAATCCATCCCTATCATAAAGTAGGCGTAAAAAGCCAAAATAGAAGACAAGTTATCCCGAAAAGAATTTTGTGTATAATAGAGTGCTGTATTTCTTGAAAAAGCAAATTGAATGTCGTTATCCTGAAAATTAAAGAGCAGAGAATTGTGACTTGAATTAAATGCTGGACGACTCGAAAGAACCTGAAGGGAGCCACTAAAGGTTCCGGCACTCGGAATATTATTGATTTGAATCTGAAGATTGCAATTGATCCTTTCTTCAATTTTGAATTTATCCTTCGTCCATTGCGTTGTATTCATAAAGTCAAAAATAACTTCCTTGAGTTGCTTTAGAGCCTCTTGTTCCGTTGTGGTAACTTCTAGTTTTGCATCAGTAATAATGGACACTTCGCAATTTAGCTCTTGACCATAAATATTTGGAAAAACAACCAACATCAAATAAAGAATGCTTCTGTTTATCATTGTTCTTTTGAAATTAGGTTTATTAATTCTATTCCTATATTCAACTTGGTTTGTAGCGGTAATTCAATCCTGTTTTGAGTCTTGTCGAAGATAGTAACTTTATTTAATTCGCCGCCGAAAGTGGCCTGGTCATCTTTTGTCGAATTTAATACAATCATGTCCAATTTTTTTCGTTCTAACTTCTTTAACGCATATTCTTCCTCATTATTTGTTTCTAGGGCAAAACCAATGATTTTTTGATGATTTTCACGGGACGCTGAAGCCCATGATAAAATATCGGGATTTTTAGTCAGCTTGATGTCCAAAACATCTTCATTTTTTTTGATCTTTTCTTCACTTTTTGAAAGCGGTCGGTAGTCTGCTACAGCCGCTGAAAAAACTCCACAATCACAATTTGGCCAGAATGACTGAACAGCCTCCATCATTTGATTCGCGGTGATCACATCGTGTCGCATTAGGTTTGGGTGTACTATTTCTTCCTTTGTTGGCCCAGAAACAAGATGAACTTTGTACCCTTTTGCTAAAGCTGCCTTTGCAATGGCAAATCCCATTTTTCCAGAGGAATGGTTTCCAATATATCGTACAGGATCAATATGCTCAAAAGTGGGTCCCGCAGTAATCAAAAGTGTTTGCTTAGGTACAACGGATTCGGAGATGAAATCATTGACAAAAGTTGCAATAGTTTCAGGTTCAGCCATTCTCCCCTCCCCATTCAATCCACTTGCCAACTCTCCTTCCTCAGCAGGAATGATTGAAACCCCGTCACCTTGAAGTATATTCATATTTCGCAAAAAACTGGGATGTCTATACATATCGAGATCCATGGCAGGTGCAATAATGGTTTTTTTCTTCATCGAGAAATAGGTGGCCAATAACAAATTATCACACAGACCATTTGCCATTTTTCCAATCGTATTCATTGTGGCAGGAGCGATGATAAGAACATCAGCCCAAAGTGCATAATCGACGTGATTGTTCCACTTGCCTGTTGTTTTGTCCCAAAACTCAATAGACACCTGGTTTTCTGACAAGGTGGAAACAACAACAGGACTAATAAAATCAGAAGAGGCAGGAGTCATTATACATTTGACTTCTGCCTCTTGTTTCTTAAATATTCTAATTAGGTAAGCAATTTTATACGCTGCAATACCTCCGGTTATTCCGAGAAGAATGCGCTTACCAAACATTTATTCGCTTTCCTGTTCTGGTTTTCTTAAGTAAATCTTATCATCAAGAAGTTCTTGAGTAGCTATTGCCGTTGGCTTAGGTAAGCCCTCATAATGTTTGGATATTTCAATTTGCTCGCGATTTTCAAAAATTTCTTCCAAGTTGTCAGTTGAACTGGCAAATTCCTGCAATTTAGCGGTCAGTTCTTCTTTAATTTCAACACTAATTTGATTAGACCTTTTCGAAACAGCTACGATTGATTCGTATATATTTCCTGTCTTTTCCTCAATATTTATGGTATCTCGGGTAATAGTGGTCTTTTCCGCAACTACATTTTTATAGCTCATTTTCTAATTTTATTGGTTAGTTTCCAATCTACTTATTAACATATTCAGCTCTTTGCTGTACTTAGAATTGTTGAAAACGGCTTCAAAGTTACGTAATCTTTCATAAGAATCCTCAATTCTTCGTATTTTTTTACTTTCTATACTATTGATGGCTAAAAAGTAAGAGTTCTTAACCAATAAATAAAAAACTTCTTCATTGAAATTCGAAGCAGGATAGTTTTCCATAAAAATCTCAGCGGATGATACAGCAGCACGATAGCGTTCCGTTTTGGAGTATAGTTGAACATGAGTAAAGTCTTTTTCTTCAAGCTTGAATCGCAGCCGATCAATAATCCGATTGCATGAATCCATATATTTTGTGCTCGGATAGCGGTCTACAAATCGCTGAATACCGTTAATAGCTTCATTCGTTTCTGTCTGGTCTAATGAAACCTCGGGGGAATTATTGACATTGCAGAGCGCCGCCATGAACATGACTTCCTCATTTTTTTGTGAATACGGGAAACGCTGAACATAAGAGCTTAAATAATAGGCCGCCATGTAGTAGTCTTCACTTCTGTAATAGCTATTCCCTAATCGGTAATATGCAAGTTCTCCCTCACCAGATTTAGGTGCATGCTGATAAATTTGCTCATATAGAACGATAGATTTTATGTATTCACCATTTTCATATAAATCATTAGCCAACTCAAACTTGGCGGCATAATCATCGCCTTTAACAATTTCATTGTAACTAGAGCACGAAGCGATTAGCACACTAAATAATACAATATAAAAAACTCTCATTCCCATTTATCTTATCCTTAAATTTTGACCTATTCGGAGAATACTAGTAGACCGTATGCTATTCAAGCTACAGATTCTTGAAATACTCGTTTTATGCTTTTCTGCTATCCGGGATAACGTATCTCCAGATCTGACTTTATAATATTTCTTTTCTACATATTGTTTTTTACCACTTGAATTGGTTTTCCATTGTTGAGAAGGTGTGACTCCCGGACGAAATAAAGTCTTGTGTAAAAATAAGTTAGGGTCTCTTAGGGCCTTCTTTTTAAAGTCGATAACTTCTTCTGGATTGATTGTATTGTCATAAAAACGAACTTCAAAATGTAAGTGAGAGCCAAATGAATGGCCTGTATTGCCACCTAAACCCAAAACATCACCAGACTTCACTTTTTGACCTGAAAAAGACAAAAGCTTACTCAAGTGGGCATAATAAGTTTCTAATCCGTTATAGTGACGAACGATTACTAGGTTACCATAACCACCAGAATTCGCTCGTGCATAGCGCACTACCCCATCCCAAGCGCAAACGACAGTATCACCTGTCACCAAATCAATATCAATGCCATTATGAAACTTGCCATTTCTGTATTTATATCTAGAAGTAATGACACCATCAAAGGGCATCGTGAAGCCACCAAGCTCTTCAGATTCTACACAAATCCATACAGTATCTTTAAGCTTAGTTAGGTCATTAGAGCGACTATAGCAATCATCTGTTTTCCACTTGAGCTCGTGCTTTCCCAGTTCTTCAG
>CAJWCX010000179.1 GCA_913031405.1 uncultured Flavobacteriales bacterium
TATTATTTACCGAATCATAAAGTATACCTGCCAACTCTTCCTTTGAGACCCCCATATAGCGTTGCGCAACGTCAGGAATACCAACATCTCCTAAAAACAAAGTGTCACCCGTAAAAATGCAATGCTCTTTACCAGATTCGTCTCTTAATAAATATGACGTGCTTTCTAGGGTATGTCCTGGAGTATGGATGACCGTAAGCGTGACATTCCCGATTTTAAAAACCTGTTGATCTTCAGCGACAATAGCATCAAAACCAGGGTCCGCTTGTGGTCCATAGACAATTTGTGCCCCTGTTTGATTGGCTAGAGTTAAATGACCACTAATAAAATCAGCATGAAAATGGGTCTCAAAAACATATTTTATGGTCGCATTAGCCTCCTCAGATAAACGCAAATAATCAGCTGTATCTCTTAAGGGGTCTATAACAGCAGCCTCTCCGTTGCTCTCAATAAAATACGCCCCCTGGGAAAGGCAACCAGTATAAATTTGTTCTACTTTCATGTCGCGAAATTATAAATAATCATTCTAACGAATGCACAATAACACCATCAATAACTGTTTTCCAAGCAAAATTATCCATAAAATCGGAATCCTTATTCAAAGGCGAATTCAAAACTACAAAAGTAGCTTGTTTACCAGATTCTAAAGTTCCTAAAGAACCCTCCTGAAACGCAGCAAAAGCGGCCCAAAAAGTCATTCCTTTCAGGGTTTCATCTATTGTAAGTGATTCGCTCGGTAAAAAACCATTCTTAGGAATTCCTTTACTGTTTTTCCGATTTACTGCAGAGTGAATAGTATAAAAAGGATTTACATATTCCACTGGAAAGTCAGTCCCAAGAGCGATCATTCCCAATTGTTCTTTAAGTGTTTTATAGGCATAAGCACCCTCCATTCGATCTATTCCCAGCTTTGACACTGCCCATCTTTGATCGGTAGTTGCATGAGTAGGTTGAACAGAAGGTAACACAGCGTAATCTGCAAACTTATTTATATCGTTTAAATCAACGATTTGAGCATGCTCGACACGAAAACGATGATCTGGTCGTCTAGGATATACCGTTGAACACATATCAAGAATAATAGCTATGGCCGAATCACCTATACCATGTGAATTCAATTGATATCCTGTTTCCAAACAAAAATCAGCGAGCTCAGCAAGTTCCTCCGGGCTCGTTAAACACAAGCCTTTAAAACCCGCTTTATCCGAATAATCCTTTTTCATCAAAGCACCTCTTGAACCTAAAGCGCCGTCTACATAGGCTTTGAAACTTCGAATACTCAAATTCTTATAGCGATATGGTCCATAATCTAATGCAAACAGTCTATTTTCTTTGGTTGGATTCAGCATCGCATAAATATTCAGCTTGAGTTCGCCTGAACCAACCAGATCCTGAAGCAAATTTAATTCGTCAAAATCAATTCCTGCCTCATGCACACCTGTTACTCCATACTGAAACAATTCCTTTTGAATCTCTTTGAGCTGTGTCTTCATTTCTTCAGAACTAAATTCAGGAAGATGAGGTTCCAAAATAGACAAGGCCCCATCAATAAACATTCCCGATGGACGTCCATTCAAAAAAGGAACCTCTCCTCCCTTAATCTTCGGATCAAACTCACCCAACAAGCGAATGAAGGCATCATTCACCAATGCAGAATGCCCATCAATCCTATATAGACATATTGGAATATTTGGAAACCTTTTGCTGAGTAAAGAATTATTTGGAAGCTCACCTTCTCCTGCCCATAAGGATTGATCCCATCCGCTACCCATAATAACTTTTCTATTTGATGACTCCTGATAACTTGAGATTCGCTCTAAAATTTCTTCATATGAAGTGCATCCTATAAGGTTGACACCCAATAAAAGTTCAGCGTATGACATTAAATGACCATGTGCATCAATAAATCCAGGGTAGATCTCTTTACCCTCAGCATCGATTGACCGATCGTATTGGTACTTATTGAGTATTTGACGATCTGGGCCCATCTCAATAATTTTTCCATCCCTTATCGCCATTGCTTGATGAACTGTATTAGACTCGTCTAAAGAATAAACACGCGCATTAAACACAACCAAATCAACTGATTCACTCTTCATACACGACTGAAGAAGAACAAAGGATAACAATAAAAAAACAGAAACTCTCATATCTAAAAGGGGTAACCAATACCAAAATGTAAAGTGGGCCAAAAAGGTTTTGGCATCAAGCGAAGTGCTCGATCCAATGACTGCACATCGGTATCACCCGGTTGGTAAAAATAATCAGCTCCTTCGTTATAATAAGTGTCTCTAGAAACAAAATCTTGAAAGACCCAACGTGCTCCTGGGTTATATGCCGGATTATACACTGGAAAACCTAAATCCAAACGCACAACAAAATATTCTAAGTCTACCCTCAAACCAAATCCTGCGGCAAGAGCCATTTCCTTTATCATGTTTTGAATTTTAAACCGAGCATTCCTCGAGTCTTCATTGTAAGTCCATATATTACCCACATCAGTAAAAATAGCTCCTTTTAATGTTTCACCTAACGAAAATCGATATTCTAAAGAGGCTCCAATACGTATATCTCCGATCTGGGTTAGAGTTCTATTTGTATCCAAGTGGTATTTGTAGGCACCTGGGCCCAATGCTCTTGCACGCCAGCCCCTATTATCATTAGACCCACCGGCATAAAAGCTGTAATCATAAGGTAGTGAGGTCTTAGTATTTCCGTATGGAATACCTGCCCCAGCTTCGGCCTTAAAATGAATTGAGGAATTTAAATTCAATTTTTTCGCAAGTACATAACGATTGTCTAAACGAACAAATTGAGCATAACTAAGGTCTAGAAATTGGTATTGACCATTCGATGTGTCTTGAGTTCTTCGCAGCCCATAAAGGATATTACCTGCGGCATCAAAATTCGCATTGTAGGAAATGGCCGCACCGAGAAAAGATTTTTTACCTGACCTGAATTTCTTTTGAGCATTACTGAATTCAAAAGAAGCTTTTCCGTCTTGCCAAATGAATTGATTGCTGTAGGCATTATTCAAATAAACATCGTTCAAGGTGTTCAGCTGTTGCTGAAAGGTACTACTCTTTTTAATATTGACCAACTTGATTACAGAAACTCCTGGAAGACCCAACTGAAAAATCTGTGTTTTTCCCACAAAAAACTTCCACAAGTAATTGAGCTGAAAGACTTGTCTTTCAAAAATACTTCTTGTTTCATAATTATAGCCTGTTGACATGACCGTTCGTGCTCGATGTCTCTTTGATAAAGCTGAAGGTGAAAAAGGCCTTAAGCCTATCATTTCAAGCTGAATACTTGGTCCAAACTCAATGGTATTAAAAGGGAACGTTGTGTTTTCATCATTGTCATTAAAAACCAAAGTCTGGGTTTCAAAACCTCCACCTATTGAAATAGTCAATTTTTCACCACCTCGAAAAACATTTTTGTTCACGTAGTTTATTGACCCATTAACTCCCATTAAACCTGATGTAGTTGTGAAACGTGAGTCAAAGGCCAAAGATTGCTTCTTCGATGGGGTTAAAAAATAGTGAACATCCATTAGGTAATGATTCCTGCCGGTGTTATCAACCTCCTTAAAAATAGGCTTTATAGAGCCAAACAGATCAAGTTGAGAAATTCCTCTTAAAGATCTTGCCGCATAATCATCTTTATAAGATTGACCTGCCTCCAAATAATTATTCAATTCGAGTATATCAGGCTTGATCCAAGATTGCTTACCATTAAATCTTAAAGTCACAATTCTTGCAGAGTCAGTTTGTTTTTTGCCCAAATCTGGATTCCGTTTAGACCTGCGTAAATTTCTATCTGAAAAAAGAAGCTCCTCCTTGGTTACAAAATATTGACGATGCTCACTGTTTTCGAAATCTTCACATTGACAATAATCCGAAAAATTCCCTTGAACATGTATGGTATCACTTAGATGAAAATAAACATTGTTAATCTTGGTATATAGATACGGTCTCACCACCAGGCTGTCACTATTTTCATTAAGGGGTACAAATTGCTGATTGAATTTCATATTCAAGATTACTCCCATTGTTTTAT
>CAJWCX010000180.1 GCA_913031405.1 uncultured Flavobacteriales bacterium
TTTTCATGTTAAGGCTTAATTTCTATCAAGATAAGAAAAACACGGATAAACCGATAACGGCAAAGGTTAAGATATTAAAGCCACTTTAACGAGCGGCTTTTTTAATGTTTCATTCGTTTTCTTACCTTTAGCAAAATTTAAAAATGAGTGTCATGAAAATTTTATTAGTGATGATTACTGTGGGTTTAACCTCTCTGCTAAATGCTCAAGATCTTGAAGGAAATTGGAATGGAAAGCTAAATTTTCAAGGGCAAGAGATGGCTTTCGTTTTTCATTTTATGAAAGAGAATAATAAATACAATGGTACCATAGATATTCCAGCTCAAGGAGCAACAGGAATTCCAATTGAAGAAATTAATGTAAAGAATAACGAGCTATCATTGTCATTGATGAATGGGGCAATCATTTATGAGGGAACAATAGAAAGTGATTTAATAAAAGGAGTTTTCAAACAAAACGGACTAGAATTAACTTTAGACTTAAAGAAAGGAGACATGGAAAAACCAGGAAACACAAGCCTACCCAGTTCAAATAATGAATTAATGGCGTTGGCGGCAAAAGAAACAGGGACTTATAAATATGAGGTTGAAGATTATTTTGCCAAACCAACTTCCTCTTCATTTCAGTTGTCTCCAAATGGGAAATATATGAGCTTTCGTAAAAAAGATGAAAAACTAAAGAATCATGTGTATATAAAGGATATTACGAGCGGAGAGGAGAAAAGAATCATTATTGAAGGTGAAGAATTAATTAGAGGATACAGCTGGGCAAATGATGATCGACTGATCTACGTGATGGATAAAGGAGGCAATGAAGATTATCATTTATTTGCGGTCAACGTTGACGGAAGTAATCAGAAGGAGCTAACTCCATATGAAGGAGTTAAAGTCGAAATCCTTGAGTCCTTAAAGGAAGATAAAAATCATATGATTATTTCTATGAATAAAAACAATCCTCAAGTATTTGATCCTTATAAAATAAATATAGAAACCGGTGATATTGAGCAATTATATGAAAATAAAGACATACAAAGTCCTATAATGGGCTATGTTTTTGATAAGAATGGAACCTTAAGGGCCTATTCTAAACTAAAAGACGGGGTTAAATATGAGCTCTTCTATAAAATGGACAACAATAAGTTTGAGCGGATTCATGAGACCAATTGGGATGAATCATTTGGCATTCAAAATTTCAATTATGCATCGGATAACAAACACGAGGCCTATGTTGTATCGAACTTAGAAACGGACAAAACAGAAATATTTAGATATGACTTAGCCAAACAAAAACCCATTGAGCGTTTGTTCAGTCATGAAAAATATGACGTATCTGGTATGGGGATTTCAAGGAATAGAAATTGGGAATTGGATTATTTTAGTTATGAGGGAGACAAGTATCATATTGTTCCAATCAGCGATTACTTCAAGAAATTGTACAACAGGTTGTCAGAGGAATTTGCTGGCTATGATTTTTATGTCTCTGACAAAACAGATGACGAAACTCAATATTTGATTTATGTCACAAGCGATAAGCTTTATGGGAGATATTATTCATATGATCTAAAAAAAGATAAAGTAACCCTCCTATTTGACTTAATGCCTCAATTAAATGAAGATGATATGTCTACGATGCAACCCATAACATTTAAGAGCCGAGATGGTCTTACAATCCATGGTTACATTACGTTACCCAAGTCAGCAAAAAAAGGAGCAAAAGTTCCTGTTGTTGTTAATCCTCATGGAGGCCCTCAAGGAATCAGAGATTCTTGGGGCTTTAATCCAGAAGCCCAATTATTTGCCAGCAGAGGTTATGCCACACTTCATGTTAATTTTAGAATAAGTGGTGGGTACGGTAAAGAATTTTTACGAAAAGGATTTAAAGAAATTGGGCGAAAAGCCATGGATGATGTTGAGGATGGATTGGCGTACGTCATTGATCAAGGATGGGTAGATCCTGAAAGAGTAGCTATATATGGTGCAAGTCATGGTGGATATGCTGTTTTAAGAGGCTTAACCAAAACACCAGATCTATATACCTGTGGTATCGATTATGTAGGTGTTGCAAACCTCTATACATTTATGGAAAGCATGCCTGCATATTGGAAACCTTATTTAGAGATTATAAAGGCCATTTGGTATGATAAAGATGATAAAAAAGAAAAGAAAATAATGGATGAGGTGTCTCCGGCTTTTCATGTTAACAAGATCACCAAGCCTCTTTTTGTCGTCCAGGGAGCTAATGACCCAAGAGTGAATATTGATGAAAGTGATCAAATTGTGAGTGGGCTTAGAGCACAAGGTGTTAACGTTCCATATATGGTGAAATACGACGAAGGTCATGGATTTAGTAAGGAAGAAAACAGAATGGATTTATATCGTGCCATGATGGGGTTTTTAGCAGAAAACCTAAAGGACTAAAACGTTATTATAACTTACCGTTTTATTCTTTAATCATCATTTTTCTCTCCACTGAACCATCGTCATAGACGTAAATAAGAGGCGTGTTGGGTTTAAATGGTGTATCCCTGCCAAGTAAATCAACAATCTTTATTGGCTGCTTGGGAATGGTGTTTAAATCTCCAATTCCCGTGAAATTCATCGACAAGTTTATAGTGATAATGCTATCACAGCCCGCAACATTTGGAATAGTGTCGACATACACTCCTTCTGTTGTGTAAACAGCTCCGCTTGGTGCGGTATATGAATCTATCCCTTCAGCAGTAATTGATGAAAAACTTGGAACACACAAACAACCGTTGTTATTACAGTCTGTACTAAAATAAGACCATGGGTCTATACTGGTCCAATTAGCCGTAGAATAATTTACATCATCTACTTCAATACAAGTAAGGCTCGGGTTACCAGAAGCTGCAAAGGTTACCAAAAGTGTATTATTTCCATTTTTAAAATTTAAACACTCTAGTTGATTATTTTCACAAACCAGCGCAGCTAAAACAGTATTATTAGATACATCTAGTGATGCTAATTGATTTGATCCACACCCCATTAAACCCAAGGAGGTATTATTAGACACATCCAAAGATGTTATTTGATTCCCGAAGCAATCCAAAAAAGTTAAAGAAATATTACTAGACAAGTCCAAAGATACTAGTTGGTTCAGAGCACAATAAATTGTTTCTAAAGCAGTATTATTTGATAAATCCAAAGTTCCTATTTGGTTTCCTTGACAATTCAAAAATATTAAAGCTGTATTACTAGAAATATCCAAAGATAGTAGTTGGTTCTGAGAACAATGCAACGTTTCTAAAGCACTATTACTAGACACATTCAAAGATGTTAGATAGTTATTATGACAATACAAATATGTTAATGCCGTAAAGGCTTCTATGCCTGTTAAGTCGTAAATATTTTGTCCATTGCAATCAATTGTCCCTGTAAAACCGCTTGCCTCACTAACTTGTATTTCCGTATCGCTGTTTGTATTTATCAAAGAATTACCAACAAGGTACGCCTTAAAATTGGCATCGGGTATATTGACGTTCTGCCCAAAAAAACTTACGGACAAAAAGACGAATAAGATTAGTAGTGTTGTTTTCATCTAAGAGGTTTTGTCAAAGATAGAAATACATGGATAAACCGATTACGGCAAAGGTTAAGATTTAGAGCCACTTTAACGAGTGGCTTTTTGACTTAATAAATGGAATCAAACCGTTCGGTAACCTATACTGAACGTCGTGAGAAATACTATTAAAATTTGTAGCTTAGTTCAATGGAAAAAAATGTTTTTGGTGAGCCCCTTCAAATATGTTGCACGAAACCAATGACTGGATATTTTCGAGATGGTTTATGCAGAACTATATCCGAGGATCGTGGAACGCATACCGTTTGTGCCATTATGACCAATGACTTTTTAGCGTTTTCTGCGCTTCAAGGAAATGACCTAATAACACCAATGCCGTACTACGAATTCCCGGGATTGAAAGAGGGGGACAAATGGTGTCTATGTGCAAGTAGATGGGTTGAGGCCGAAAAAGCAGGAAAAGCCCCGAAGGTGATTTTAGAAGCAACACATGAAAAAACTCTAGAATATACAACAATTGA
>CAJWCX010000181.1 GCA_913031405.1 uncultured Flavobacteriales bacterium
CTAATGCAACCCGTTTTGCTTTTAATAATTGTGGCGCCATTGAAATCGAGTGAATTGACTATATCGGTTATTGAACCTCTCTCATCACTAAAGTTGACGGTTATTTTCTCGATTTTCATTTTATAAGGAAAGTTTTCAAATGATCTTGGGTGTTGGTATTGGGATTATAAACTTACCTCCTTTATTCTTAAATTCTGAGAGGTTCGAAATAATTTCCTCTGAAAAGTTCCAGGCTAATAAGAGGGCAAACTCTATATTTTGTTTTATTAATTCAGCATCTTCGACGACAGGGATGTGAACTCCCGGACAATAGCGCCCTATCTTCAATCTGCTTTTTTCTGTAACAAAGGACAAGGTTTCTGGGCCTAGACGACAATAATTAAGGAGAGTCATACCTTTTGCTGGAGCACTCACAGCTGCAATTCTCTTGCCTTGTAGTCGAAGATCTAGAATTAAATTTTGCAAATCTTTTCTGCATGCGGATACGTCCATCGCAAATGTTCTTAAATTTTCTTCGTCAATGTAATTTGCGAGATTTTCGGTCTGAACGAATTTACGAACGTTTTCTTGAACCTTGAATTTTTCTTTTCGAGCGATGAAAACTCTAAACGAACCACCATGAATATCTCGTTCTTGGACATCAATGACCTCCATGTCATGCATTTTTACAAGTTGCATGATGGGTTTGAGTAAAAGATAGGATAAATGCTCATGATAAATGGTATCGTATTCCAAATATTTTAGAAGGTTCCCAAAATAAGGTGCTTCAACTATGAAAATCCCTTTTGCGTCGAGAAGCAATTTCACTGCCTTGATGAAACTGTGTAGGTCGTCCACATGAGCGAAAACATTTGTTGCGGTAATAACTTTTGCTTTTCCCTTTAGATTTACAATTTTTTTTGCAACCGTTGAATCTAAAAAATCGTCAATCGTTTCTATACCTCTTTTTTCGGCAATACGAACGATGTTTGATGCTGGATCCACGCCTAATACAGAAGCACCATTATTCTTGAATGAACTTAGGAGAACTCCGACATTGCTTCCCACGTCAACAACAAGGTCCTTCTTTGTGAGTTTGTATGTGGAGCAAACGGTTTTGGCAAACTCGTCCCAATGAGTTTGCCCCGATTTTGTAATGGATGATTCATAAGGGTAATCTCTACGATAAAGAATTTCGCAATGAACAGTGTGAGATAATTGGGCTAAGCCACAAACTCTACACATCATTACCTTGAGGGGATAAGATGTTTCAGGTTCGGTTAGTTGATTCTCTCTAAGAAATTGATCGGCAGGGGGGGTGAAGCCTAAATCTAAAAAAGTGAAAAGGTTGCTTGAACCGCAAATTCTGCAATGTGTCTTCATATGCTATGTTCGCTTATTAATTCCCTCCATGTGTTTTCTTTTTCCTAATGCTCCACATAATCTAAGAATTTCTTAAAGTAATTGGAAAATTCGTATTCCTCCTTATAGCATTTGAACGCGTTCCGACTGTAGAATGAGTAGTTTTGCATGATCTTTGATATTCCGGATTGAATTTCATTTGGGTAATCGAACAAAATTCCGCATTGATATTTGTTAATTATTTCATCGAAACCTGGTATGTTAATGCACAAGATGGGCTTGCCGCATTTAAGGTAGTGTGCAATTTTTCCAGAACCTTTGGATAAACTTACCCAACTCGAGCCCCAGTGTTCACTTTTATCGTAAATGACAATTCCAATTTTAGACGAGGCTACAACCTGATCAATCAAATCATACGAAACTGGATTTAGTGATAGCAAAACATTGTCGCCGCCTGCTTCTACAATATCTTTAATGTACGATTCTTTTTTAGATCGTTTCATCCTTTCATGGAAAATTAATTTCCAATTATTTGGCCATTTACTTGCAGCGCTTGCAAGCTCTTTGGATTGCATAACTTCATGAATCCATCCTGAGTGCAATATTGTGACTTCTTTGTCATCAAGCATAAACAGATTTTGAAAAAAATTACTTTTAAGTTTGCCGCAAAAACCTGATGGCGAATGGGGCAAGCATATTACATTCTTATTCTCAATAGGAGTATCGTTTTCTTTGCATACATCATTAGCTCTGGCAATATCTGTGGTAAGGATAAGATCGCAATGCCTACACATCTTCATTTCAAAGAACTTTAGAAAACGCATATTAAACAAGGATTGATATGGTGTAGTGATTTCTAAACCCCAATAAACCAATTTATCTATTGGTAAAAAGAGTGACGAAATATAAGCAGAGCAACCTCCGCCAAGGTCAACTCCAATAACCATGTCATATTTTCTTTTGGACAGTCTTGTAATTACAAATAATATATATTTAAGGCTATCTAATATTAATTTCTTTTGAGACTTAAATTGTGAAAGGTTAAGCTTAATAAAATTGAGATTATCTCTAATTATCGACTTGATAGCTGTAGGGATAAGTTTTTTCAAAAATGAAGAATTTCTTCGATTTTCAAGAGTAATCGATTTTTCTTGGGATGCTTTTTCGGAAGGGTAATCTCGATTAATCTTCGAACTTAATCTCAGATTATGGAAACTAACATTGTTAGGGAAATTCGGTGGTGCCGGAAAATCAGTGGTTCTCGATGTACCAATTACGTCTACATAGTGATTTGCCTCTGATAGCATAGAAATGGCCTCAATGAAACTAGGGTAAGAACCCAAGTAGTCTTCTTCGAAAATTAACGCAATCCGTTTTCTCATTCCAAATTTTTATTCAAGACAATTGTTACGCTCCATGTTTTGCTTGATGGGGTGTTACCAGTTATCCACTCCTCACCAATGGCAAATGAAAACCCCGTTTTCTCTGCGAAATACTTGATTTCTGAAATTGTAAAAAAGCGAATAAAATGAGTCTCATCGACAAAAGACCAGGTTTCCTTTGACTTGTCGAAAATGTATATGTCGTAGTCTATTTTCGATATATTGTCTGCATGTAAACTTGGTCTTGTATAACGATTTATCAACAAATCTGAGTTTTCAAGACTTTTGAACCTAATTGAAAAGCCATCTTCAATAATTGCAGGAGCATGCCAGATGTCAAAAATGAAGGATCCACCTTTTTTTAAATGAACATACGCATTTCTAAAAGCGTCTTCTATATCCTTGTTACTAGTCAAATAACAAATTACATGGAATAGGGAAATGATATTATCATATTTGTTGTTAGATCTAAAATGACGTATGTCCGAACATTCGAAAGAAATATTGTTAAATATATCCCTATCTAAGTCACTGGATCTATCCTTTGCTACCTTAATCATCTCAGGACTTGAGTCTATTCCGTGTACAAAATAATCTTTTTGAGCAAGCATTTTAGCATGTATTCCAGTTCCACATCCAAATTCAAGAATGTTTTTATATCTAGAATTATTGTGAAATAATGATTCGACGTAGTTTACTTCGGAAGTGTAGTTCTTGTCACTATATATTAGATCATAATATTTTGAGTAAAGATTAAAAATATCCATCAAAAGTCCCTTATATAAAATTGTGCAGAATGATATAATTTAACGATTTATAAGTTGCAAATCGTGTTATATAGTCTGTCGAACTGGTTTTCAGTATTATGTTTAGATAAAGTAATTTGTTTTATATATTTCGAAATCTCACAAATCAAATTATTATTATTTATTAAGTATTCGTATTTATTTATAAATTCATCTGCGGATTTATATGAGCAATATTTTACGAATTCTCCAAAATAGTCTTTATTGTTCTTTTTATGATCAGAAAGTAGACAAGTACCAACACCGGATGATTCAGTTATCCTCATGTTTCCAGCAATGTTATTTGCCAGAGGTATATGTTTGTTGAATGTTATTTTGTAGGAAGATAGGATGTTTAGCATTTCTAATCCATAAACAGCAGGTTTTGTCATTCCTGATATGCATGAATCATTTAATCTATCATATATCGGCAAATTATCTTTATTTGCATAATACCTTATCTTTTCTATAGACACATCATAATTATTGAAAAATTTACTCATCTTATGGCGGTGATATATGAGATAGCGTTTTAGTTTTTGGTACAAAGA
>CAJWCX010000182.1 GCA_913031405.1 uncultured Flavobacteriales bacterium
CTTCGATTTTTCATTTGAAGGTCCATTTGGTGCATATGATCAAACTCAACTTCAGCGAGGCCTTAAGGTTTATACAGAAGTTTGTTCATCATGTCATGGCTTAAAGTATGTACCATTGAGAACACTTGCTGATAAAGACGGCCTTGGTTATTCAGAAGATCAAGTTCGAGCATATGCTGAATACTATGAAATATTTGATCCCGAATTAGATGACTATCGTGCAGCGGTTCCGGCGGACCACTTCCCAGCAGTTGTCGATGCAGGAGCTCCCGATTTATCTTTAATGGCAAAAGCAAGAGCAGGGTTTCATGGGCCGTACGGTACGGGAATAAGCCAGCTTGTAAATGGAATGGGAGGACCAGAATATATTGCTTCGCTATTAACCGGATACACGGGTGAGGAAAAAGAAGAATATGGATCAGTATTCTATGAAAACACGGCTTATCCTGGAAAATGGATAGCTATGGCACCACCATTGTACGGTGAGGACGTCGATTACGATGATGGGCATGCAAACGATATATACAGTGAGGCACAGGATGTCGCTGCTTTTTTAATGTGGGCTGCCGAACCAAAAATGATGGCTCGAAAACACAGTGGATTTGTTGGAGTATTGTTTTTGGTACTATTGTCCGTTCTACTATATCTTACTAACAAGCGATTGTGGGCTCCTATCAAAAAGGAAAGTATTTCTTCTTAGTTAGCAGATACTAAAGCACATCATGGTTACTTAATCATTATCTGAACCATCAGAGCCCGCGCCTAGTTGTCTGCTCTCTTCAGTGGCCGGTGCGTAGGTCATATTTGACCAGGTTTCAATTTTTTTCAATGTTGTATCGTCGATTGAGATTCTTGTTAATGTTTTTTGTTTCGTGACCTTTCTGTTTGTATTTTTAGAAAAGGAAATTGTATTGACTTTCTTTTTTGAGTAGAACCGATCACCAATGATTAATTCTTTCGTTAAAATAAAACGCTCATTTTCCAATGATACTTCCAGTGAAGGTTCGTTACAATTTCTATCAACAGATATTAACCCAAGGATAAGTATTGGGTCGTAAAAATCGCCATCAATTTGACCAGATATTCTATAGACTTGATTGTCGATCACAGTCAAAATTCTGTCAATATTACTATTTTCGGTGTCTAGTACCTCTAGAAGAATATTTTGAGCTGGAAACTGATTTATGGCCAGTGCCAGAAGGGCATTGGATAAATCTTCGCATACTCCCCAGTGGTGTCCTTTTCCTCTAAGGCTTTTTTTACAGAGCGAAATAAATTCGTTTTGTGAAAGGTTCAATTGGGCTTCTGCTTTGGGTATGTCCAGTTATCGCAATTTTCTGCATTAAGGGTCTGTGGAAGTGGGGCACCTTTGAACATATTTATTCTAACCCATCTGTCTGATCTTGGATCAAAGTGAAATGCTCCAAAAAATGAAAGTTTTGCCCTCAGTAAGTCGATAGGAATAACTGCGCTTGAAATAGTATTATCTTTTATTTCTGCGTAAGGATTGTTGAATACAATCTGGCACCTACGAATTATGTGACGGTGTTCTGGATGTTTCATAAGAAATTCAGCAATGCTTTTGTTGTGTTCCCATTTTGACAGGTCAAAATGCATCCGAGCGACATCACGACCTGGTTGGAGTGGCTGTTCATAAAATGCTATACCATTTTCGGTAAACCGGTTTCCAAGTCGGGGTTCTAATTTTTCTTCTGAAATATACCAAGCAAGCTCATTATTTTTCGAGTGTTTCCAATTGATCTTTAGTGCATAAGCATAATGTTGTTCGGTCTTTTTGAGAAAATCTCCAATTAACATTGAGCCTTTAATCTTACTTGAAAATTGTTTTTTATCACTCATTATATCACAGAGATCATCGACTAATTCACCAAATGGTTCTAATATAAGAGATACCAGAAGCTCTTGTGCCTCCTCTCCTAAAGAGTCCTCGGCCCAATTGTATAATTTATCGAATGGATAGAGGGTCTTGAAATTGAATTTTTCTACATATGTATCCAAACGAACTTTATCTAGCCGTAATTCGTTCAATTTTGTGATTTGTAATGCGTGCTTTGAGTGCCAGCCCTCAATTAGATAATTACTACGCTCAATGTAATCTTTGAATAACTCGATACATTTGGGGTTTGGTGCTTTGAGGCTGCGGATCCTTGCCAAGGCAGTTTCTTTTGCACTTATCCAGTTATTTAAGAGTCGCGGGTGATTAATTAAAAAGGGTGCCATTCCGAGGCCAGTAGAGTTTCCTACTCCCAGCATTTCACGAAATCTTGGTTCAAGCTGTACCCACGTAGTTGGGTTTTTAACTTTTGCAGCGTGCTCGATTAGGTCCACCACAAATGCTCGTATCATATATACTGTAAGCATTTCCGCTTGAAATGGAGCTTTGAATTCCGACCGTTCTGCAATTTCGTTATAATCAACGGCCCCAAACTTTCCAGAACCATAAACGGCTGTCGTCCTCATCATATACCCAACTTTTTCAATTTTGTGGATATCTGGCTGCCTGCCTTTAGATAAGCAATCAACAACATAGTCCCATAGTCGGACTGACTTATTTGCTCTTGATAAAGTAATTTCCTTTTCAGTCACCCGCCCAGATTCTTGATTAGGAACATTATTATTCAAACGTTCAATGTCGCTCTTAGATGGGATTCCATCAAAAAGTGTGAAAGTAGCATCCCATTTTGTAGCTATTACTCGGTCGGAGCGATCTTCATCGGAAATTTTATGTGCAAAAGCAACTAGTGAATAAGCTCTATTTGGCAGATAATAAGTGTAAACTGCAGTGCCAGAACATTCATCACTTATGTCAAATACTCGTCTTTTAAATTTCCATTTCTCGGTCGAAATCCGCCTTAAAAGTATCCTAAGAAAAGAAAGTCGTGATTGATGAAAAGAACCCAGTCTGCTCAGGCGCATTACTTTTTCAGCGGGCCGTCTCCCTACCTCATATACAGAATTTTTGTCAAAATTTCTCTTCATCAATCAACTTTTATCTTGTTCCAATTCTACATTATGCATTTTTTTACCTTCATAAAAGTACAAAATACTAGTTGTAGTGTATAGTCTTTATTGATTTCAAAATAAAGTGTACTGGGTAACTTATAGCCAAGTAAATATAATACAACATGAACCATGCCTACGTTATAAAAAGGGCTTTTCATTGAACCGGATTTTCAGCTTTATTATTGATATTTAACTTGGCGGTATCGCAATGTAATTTTGAGATGAAAAATGCAACATAATTTGTTTGAATGGAATGATAATTCGTCTGTTATCTCTGCGAAGTCCATTTCAAAAGATAAAATAAATATTGCAAATCAATTAGCATTATTTTTTGAAATACTTTATGCAGGGAAAACACCGAGGATGAATTCTGATGGTGTAAGTTCCCATGAGGCAGTTACTAGCGGAAGCTTCCAAACTATATCAGGCGGGTCAATGGGTATTCCAAAAGTTTTGGAAAGGACCTGTATTAGTTGGATATTAAGTTTCAACACTAATGATAGATTTTATAATCTTAGTGGCAGTAGGGTGGCTCTATTTGGTTCTTTAAGTCATAGCTTATCACTATATGGCGCCCTAGAGGCAATCTTTTTAGGGTGTGAGCTCCATCATCTAGCTGGTTTGAGCCCACGTAGCCAATTAAAATATTTAGAAAACAAAAAAATAGAAATACTCTATGTTACGCCGACACAATTGAGGCTCATGTTATCAGCTAAGTCTCAGAGCTATATTATTGATAGTTTGAGATATATATTTATTGGCGGTGCTTCAATAAAACAAAATACACTTATGGAGTTATCAGAATTAGCTCCAAATGCTGAGTTAAAACAATTTTATGGGTCAAGTGAAACAAGCTTTATAACTATATCAGATCAATTTACCCCCGCAAATTCAGTTGGTAAAGCCTACCCTGGCGTAGAGATAGTACTTGGTGAGCGACCCGATAAGCCAGTAAGCTTAGGTGAAACTGGTAGGGTCTGGGTTCGGTCACCTTTTTTATTTTCAAAATATGTTGGTGACGATAGCTTTA
>CAJWCX010000183.1 GCA_913031405.1 uncultured Flavobacteriales bacterium
AGATGGAGTGTTAAGCCTGGCATAACAGGACCTGCTCAGCTGACCAATATATGTGACGCCAAAGTTTCTATGAGTAAAGATTTATTTTACATTGAAAATAAAAGCATCTTGCTTGATTTCAAAATGATTATTCGATCGCTGCTTGTTCCAATAATCGGAAAACGAACTACATGAATATACTTGTCAACGGAATTGGAAATATAGGACAAACCTTACTCGGTGTTCTTCGTGATCACCAAAATCTTCTTGGAGTAAAGCGAATCTACGCCCTCAAAAACACTCAAATAACGGACTGGAATCGTCAAGATATTGAGTTACTCATTGGGAAGGGAATAATTATTTGCACCAAAGAATTATCAGAATACGAGCGACTTGATGAACACATTGATGAAATCGACTACATATTTGATTGTAATGCAAATTCATTTGGACTCAAAAATAAATTATGGTATAAGAAACTGACTAAACTTAAGGGATGCTCTGCGCAAGGAAGCGAAAAAGGATTTGGAACACCCTTTATGAGTTCTGTTAATCATGATCAAATTAAAGGTCATAAATATGTACAAGTTGTATCCTGTAACACCCATGCAATAACTTCACTCATCACTACACTCAGCGGTCAAAACTTAGCTGATTTTGGTGAGGGTGACTTTGTTATTGTTCGGCGTTCTGAAGACATTGGCAATCATGAACGACTGGTAGGATCCAATGTGATTTCTAGGCATTTAAACCAAACGATTGGCACTCATCATGCAATTGATGTCAAAGACTTATTTGATACAAAGCACATCAACTTAAATATCCAATCCTCTGACATTACAACACCGAGCCAATTAATGCATACAGTTCGTTTCAACGTAAAACTAAAGAGCATTCCAGATCATAATTCTATAAATAAATTCATTGAATCCAACTCCTTTGTTTCAAGCACAGCTAAATTTGATTCAAATATTGTTTTTGAGTTGGGAAGAAGGTATAGTGCTTATGGACGGCTTTTCTCACACGCCATTATCAATAGCAATAACCTTCTTTTGGACGAACAAGATCGGCGGATCAAGGGCTGGGCATTCATTCCTCAGGAAGGAAACACCATTTTATCCACTATTCATGCCTTTCTGTTACAAACGGATAAATCAGATCATCAAGGTATCATGGAAAAACTGGTCTCTAAGCTGATTCGCAAGCAATGGTAAAAGCACAACAAGTATTGAGTGGAAGATGGAAGATTGGTCTTGGAACATTAACTGTTCTGAGCACACTGTTCTTCTTCTTAGGCTATGACGTTCATTTTTTTGATGGTCCATATGGCATGCATTTCATGAGGCAAACAGATAGTCTTTCCTTTGTTTATCAGTACTATAATGATGGTTATGACTTTTTCAACCCTAAGCTTTTTAATCTGAAAAATATAGAGGGTCGAGCTGCTTGTGAATTCCCCATTACCTATTATTTTACCGCAATACTATATGGCATAATAGGACCGAAAATGTACATACTTAAACTGATTCATTTAATCATTTCTTTTTCGGGATTGTTTTACGTTTTTAAATTGGCTCATCTTGTTTTAAAGGATTATGTTTATGCCTCATTGGTTGCCTTATTCTTGTGCACCTCGACAGTATATAATTTTTATGCCTTTAATTACCTTCCAGATACCCCTGCTTTAAGCTTTGTTTTAATAGCCTGGTATTATGCCTTCAAATATCAAATGAATGGCCAAAGGAACACCTTAATTAAAGCCTTTGTCTTTTTCACTCTAGGTAGTCTGATAAAGGTCACCTATCTCATCAACCCAATTGCTTTATTGATCTTCTATTTGTTTATTTATTTATTTCAAAGAAAACAACTTGAGGGACTTAAAAGTAAAAGGCTCATATTTAAATATGGGTTGATTAGCCTACTGCTTGTTTTCAGTTGGAATGCCTACATGATTCATTACAATCAACAATACGAATCGCATTCATTTAATACGACCATACTGCCTATATGGGAGCTTTCCAAAAACAATATGATTATTGTTTGGGAGTATGTAGTTGATTTTTGGTACACCTCTTATTTTGCACATTCTTCATTCCATCTGCTGATTATTTTGGCACTTGTTCAGATCATTCTCATCAAAAAAAGTAATTATAACATTACGCTTCTTGTCTTTTTACTTTTTTTAGGATTGATCTGTTTTGCCTTTTTATTCTATTCACAATTCAAAGATCATGATTATTACTTTCTGACTTTCATTCCTTTTTTGATTCTTTTGTTCATTAATGCAATCAATACTTTGAAAATCAAATACCCAAATACTAAACTTCATTTTGGTTTCAAGTTTATATTAATCCTCATTGTATTTGTGGGAATCAATTACTCTAAACATAAACTCACCGAACGTAGGGAAAACCAAATGAATTCCTATTCAAAAATGGGATTACTGATCTTTCGGCATAAAGAAGAAATTCGGCGATTAAACATTCCGAAAAATGCTAAGATTATATTGACACCAGAAACTTCACAAAATGGAGGCTTATTGTACTTAAATCGAATGGGATGGACAATCCCTTCGTTAAAAGATATTACTCACGAGAAGTTAATAGAACTTAAATTAAAGGGTGCGAATTACCTCCTTCTTGTTTCAAAAGACATCCAAACTCAAGAGAAGTTAAAAACAGAAGGAGAGCTCATCCTCGAATGCAATGATCTATATGTCTTTAAATTAAAACAGTGAAACAGGATGTTTCGCCAATTTGATACTATATTTATAAAATGAAACTATTACTAAGCTTTTTATTAATGATGCCTTTAGCGCTTTCGGCTCAGCATACTTTTTCTATTGTCGCAATTGACTCGATTACGGGAGAGATTGGGAGTGCAGGAGCGACTTGTGGAGATAGTATCATTTGGCCAGGGACTCCTGGAGCGATACTCATTAGTGATGTTATTCCTGGAATTGGGGCCATTCACACCCAATCTTATTACACCGAAAACAATCAGTTGAATGCTCATAACAGGATGCTGGCCGGTGATTCCCCTGAAGAAATTATCAATTGGCTCGTTGCGAATGATGTGTCTTCCAATCCAAGCATTCGTCAATATGGAATCATTGATTTTAATAATGGGAGCCCTCGTTCTGCTGGGTTTACTGGTGAAAATTGCTTTGACTATAAAAATCATGTTCTTGGTTTGAATTATGCCATTCAAGGCAATATTCTGTTAGGGCAGCAGATTATAGATTCCATGGAGTCAGGATTTAATAATACATCAGGATGCCTTTCAGACAAGCTTATGGGAGCCATGCAAGGCGCGAATGTAGTTGGGGCAGATACGCGTTGCATGAGTGAAGGAACTAGCTCCTTATCCGCTTTTCTAAGAGTTGCAAAACCCGGTGACGACCCGAATGCCATATTTATTGATTTAAATATTGCCGGAACACCTCAAGGTATAGAACCACTAGATGAGCTCCTGATCAAATACAATAATTGGAAAAACAACAATAATTACGATTGTTCCACCCAAGGTATTATCGAAAGCCTAGATGAGAGTGAAACAATACTTATCTACCCTAATCCAGCGGGAAACATTATTTACATTCAAAGAAACGGGATCCCACTATCTAAAATTGAAATCTCTGACCTAACAGGTAAGACTATTCTAAATCAAAACATATCTGAGCCAAAAACAACATTAGAAATAGAAGTTGGTCATTTAAAAAATGGAGAGTATTTCATAACGTCCTTTGCTCAAGGATCATTAGTTAGCAACAATAAGTTTACAATAAGCTCCAATAACTAGTATGTAATATTTCATTACACTTTTTTTCGGTATTTTTACCAACCTTAATTTTAAAAACAAAAAAATGAAGAATATTTTAGTAGCACTATCGCTTTTCGTTGGTATGTTTGTTCATGCTGACGAAGGAATGTGGTTCCTTATGTTTCTTGATCGTTTGAACCAAAGAGACATGGAAAAAATGGGCTTACAACTCACATCGGAGGAAATCTATAGCATTAACAATTCCAGCTTGAAAGATGCAATTGTTCAATTCAATGGCGGGTGTAC
>CAJWCX010000184.1 GCA_913031405.1 uncultured Flavobacteriales bacterium
AGAAATAAAGCCTCTGTTTTAGATTATTTATCTTGCTACTTCCAATTTTAATCACAATCGAATCTTCAAATATCCGCTGTTCAGTTGCAATGAAAGGAGTTGGTACAAATTTCGTATTTACATCGACATCTTTACTTTTATTTCTTGATTTCTGCCTCGAAATGGGTTCCTCAGACATTTCGAACAATAGCAGTCCTCCTTTTTTTATTTGATTGTGGTCGATTTCTGTATCATTTACTTTTGAAGTATTCAATGAAACCTGTTTCACATATTTAGCTGATACCGAATTATTGGGTGCTTCAATGGATAGTTTTTTCTCTCTGGGTAGCTTAACTTCTGCTTTTTTAAATAAAGGCCTCCCAATTTGGTAATGGGTATCTCCAGGTGCAATAGGGTATAGACCTAATGAACTCATCACGTACCATGCACTCATTTGTCCACAATCTTCGTTTCCAGATAAGCCATCCGGTTCAATGGTGTAGAGCTCATTCAGAATTTGATCAACATAAAATTGAGTTTTTTCAGATGTATTCGTATAGTTGTATAAATAAGCCATGTGATGAGAAGGTTCATTTCCATGTGCGTATTGACCAATAAGCCCTGTGATATCTACTTGGTGCCTACCGATCAAGTCCGATTTTGCTGTGAACAAACGATCCAACCAGGTTTCCAATGAATCCTTTCCTCCCATTAGATCCGCAAGTATAGGTATATTATGTGGTGCGTATAAAGAGTATTGCCAGCTGTTGGCCTCCGTATAGTTAAAATTGACCTCAATTGGATTGAAGGGCCCAAACCATTGTGCACCGCGTCTCGCTCTCATAAATTTGGTTGAGGGGTCGTATAGATTCACAAAATTTAGGCTTCGTTTCGTGAATTCTTGATAAAGGTCTTCACGTCCCATTTTCGCAGCCATTTTCGCAATGCAGAAATCATCATAGGCGTACTCCAAAGTCTTTGATACAGATTCTGCTTCTTGGTCAGAGCTTATAAATCCTTGTGTAGCAAATTCTTTCTTCGCGTATTCATCCAATTTGCTGGTATGTACCATCGCATTGAGCGCCTTAGTGGTATCAAAATCATTATATCCCTTGAGATAAGCATCTGCAATGGCTGAAACGCTATGATAGCCAATCATACATTCCGTTTCACAGGAGGCCAATTCCCATACTGGAAGGTCATTTCTTTGGTCGTAAATGCGGAGCATGGTTCGAATGAATTCTTCTGTTCTTTCAGGTTGTATAAGCGTAAAGAGTGGGTGAAGGGTTCTGTAGGTATCCCAAAGTGAGAAGACGGTATAATGATGCTCTCCTTCATCAAGCTTGTATATCTTTTGGTCATGTCCCCGATATCGACCGTCAACATCACTGGCAAGGTTTGGTGCAATAAAACAATGATATAGTGCGGTATAGAATGTAGAGGCTTTTTGTCTATTCTCATTACTAATTTTTATTTTGGAGAGCTCTTTATACCATTGGGATGTAGTTTTTGCTTTTGTTTTTGAGAAATTAAAGTCATCGAGTTCGGTTTGTCTATTTTTTAGGGCACCCGCTTCATTTACTTGGGAAATACCAATGGCGATTGAAAGTGTTTTGGTTTCTTTTGGAAATTGAATCAAGAGCTTGTGTCCATGTTTATTTTTGACTCGAATGATTTTTGAGGGCTCAACAGAGAATTCAAGATCAAAATAAAAATGTTGTTCTTCGGCCCAGCTTTTTGAAATTCTTTGTCCAGATATGTGTTTTTTTTCATCAAGTATGTATTCTGCAAAGATGAGATCATCCCTATGGTCAAAATCAATCAGGATGAATTTCTTATCTTTTTCTCGAGCGAATGTGTATTGGTGAATTCCTGCACGTTCACTCACCGTCATCTGAGCTCTGATTTCATCATCTTCCAGGAAAACCTCGTAATATCCAGGGGTCGCTTTTTCGGTATTGTGAGAGAATTTAGAACCAAAACCATTCTCGTCTTCATAGCCTGGAACAACTTTTGCCTTTTTACCACTCTGCGGAACAATTAAAAGATCGCAATAATCTGGAACTCCGGTACCGCTTAAATGGGTATGGCTAAAGCCATAAATTATGGAGTCAGAATAATGATAACCTGAACAACCGTCCCAACCTTCGTGTCGGGTATCGGGGCTCAATTGAATCATTCCAAAGGGTGCAGTAGCTCCCGGGAAGGTGTGACCATGGCCACCGGTTCCTACGAAGGGGTTTACCATATGCACAGGATTTTCAATGAGACCTGTTGTTTGAGGACTCATGACTCTTTGGGCTTTGTCACTCACTTTTTGGAGGCTTTTTATACTTTGGGTTTTACCGTGATTAACAAGGCATAGAATAATAAAAAGGCCTAAAACTATTTTCATGATTTGATCAAGCGTTTATTTAGTTTAGAAAAGGTCTTTCTCTTTTCCAAAAAATAAGAGGTTATGATGTTGCCTTTATAAAATACGATGGGTTCATTGTGCTTTATTAATATTTTGCGTTTTCGATAGAGCCGTCCAAAATTCTTATACAAGGCGACATGGGCCAAAAACACCTTCCAAAAGAACCCTATTTTTCCTTCAAACAAAAATTTAAAAGCAGCAATACCATCAATACACATGCGCTTATAAAGCATTGGGAGTAAAAAACCTTTATGGTTTTTCACAATCATAAATAAGCTGTTTCTGAAGTTAAGATAAATCTTTTGAGGGGAATTGTAGGGTAGGGTGCCACCCCCAAGGTGATACACCACACTTTCTGGAACAACCTTGAATTTATAGCCCATATGACCAAGGCGCAGACAAAGATCAACTTCCTCCATATGAGCAAAAAAATCAGCATCAAAACCTCGAGACTTGTGAAAAAGATCTGCTCTTATCAACATCGCTGCACCTGAGGTCCAAGTAATTTCTTGGCTGCTATCATATTGTCCTTTATCTATTTCAATTTCAGACAATATACGTCCTCTGCAAAAAGGGAAATAGTTTTTATCCAGATAACCACCTGCTGCACCAGCATGTTCAAATTGTTCTTTGCTATTGACATTTTTAATTTTGGGTTGACATGCTGCTACCTTGTCTTTTTTCATTTCTTTGATCAAAGGTCCAATCCAATTTTCCGTAACTTCAATATCACTATTCAGAAGAATATAATAGTCGTAATGACCTTCCAATTTGGTTAAGGCCTCATTATATCCACCAGCAAAACCGTAATTCTTGCTATTTTCAATCAATATGAGTTCATCTTTTTCTCGAATAAAGCCAATCGAGTCGTCCTCACTTGCATTATCAGCAACAATGATATCGGCTCCATTTGAATACCTTATCACTGAATCGATATAAGTCTCAAGGTGTTCTTTACCATTATAATTTAAGATGACAACGGCTAACTTCAATGGGCTTTAATATTGTCTGAATAAATCGTTCGAATTTCCTCCCCAATGATCTATATTATAGCTATTAGGATTGTCTATATCACCGTCAATAGTATTTCTTTTTGACAATATTTGTGGCCATGCATTGTTTTTGAGCTCTCCAATCATGTCAGAATGTAAAAGTCGATAGGCGCGATTGACCAATTCTGGATTGTAGAAAACAAATCTTTTATTGCTGAACACCCCAATTTTATCATAAGTCCATATTTCATAGGGGTATTCGCTTGGAGAGGTCTCTCTGGAGACCATTGAGCTTGGCGATCCATATTGCAAATAAACCCGGCCTCGATCCGTTTCAAACCCTTCCTGAAAATTATTGGCATAGACCTTCTCAACAAAATCAACTTGTGTTTTGTATTGCATCCATGATTCATATGGATTTTGAGGAGAGGTTTTAATCCAGAAGGCCTGAATGTGTTTTCGACATCTATCGTTGTCTTTTTTCTTTAGGGTGCTGATGATGTTTTTTACTTCTCCAGGTTTGGATATGGGAATTAAGCTTTCTAGATAGTAAGCAACACTGTCATCAATAAGTGATCCTTGAAATGCAGGGTCCAGAATCACGGTTTCTGTTGTTAAGCTTGTTGTGATTTCATTTGCACGCTCGAAGGC
>CAJWCX010000185.1 GCA_913031405.1 uncultured Flavobacteriales bacterium
TCGTCCAACTGAGAAAAATAATCAATGACCTCACTATTATTTTCAAAATCTTCAGGCAAAATATCTTGCTTTAAAAAATACGATAGTGCTGGAGTTGAAAAAACCGATTTACCTTCTTTTACAAGATATTTGGCTCGTCTCAATGTATAAATCAACATATACTCTGCCGAAACAACTGTTTTGTGCAAATAACCCTGCCAATACATAAGCCTTCTTGCAACAATGAATTTTTCTATGGAATAAATCCCTTTTTCCTCAATGACGAGATTCCCCTTATGCACCTGAAGCATTTCAATGAGCCTATCACTTCCAATAATTCCCTCACTTACTCCAGAATAAAAGCTATCGCGGTTCAAATAATCAAGACGATCCATATCCAATTGGCTGGACACCAATTGATGTAAAAACGGTTTTGGATGTCCATTTTGAAATATACTCAATGCTACGTCTAAATCAGAACCAAATTCATTTTCAAGTCTCTTAATAAAAAAGGAAGAAATATCCTCATGATTCACAGAACTAACAATATCAAATTCAAGTGCATGACTAAAAGGTCCGTGACCAATATCGTGCAGTAAAATCGCTAAGAGCACTCCTCGCTCTTCCTCTTCAGATATGTCATGACCCTTTCTTTTCAGTACAGCAACAGCTTGAGACATTAGGTGCATCGCACCAAGGACATGTTGAAACCGAGAATGAACGGCCCCAGGATAAACCAAGTGACTAAGGCCAAGTTGAGTGATTCGCCTTAAACGTTGCATATATGGATGCTCAATGATATCGTATATGAAATCATCAGGTATAGCAATAAAACCATAAATAGGATCGTTAATGATTTTCTTCTTATTGTTTCGATTCACTTTTGGACGCAAATGATTATTTTTATTTATGCACTACAAAATTAAATTAAAAGAATGAATAATTCCGGAAATATCCTTTGGGCAGATGATGAAATAGACCTTCTTAAACCTCACATACTCTTTTTACAATCAAAAGGTTACACCGTAGAAGGCGTAACAAATGGTCTCGACGCACTGGAAATGGCACAAAAAACCTATTTCGACATCATTTTTCTCGATGAAAATATGCCAGGTCTATCGGGATTAGAAACATTAACAAAAATCAAAGAGGTTGACCCCAATGTTCCGATCGTTATGATTACAAAAAGTGAAGAAGAGCAGATCATGGAGGATGCAATTGGGTCAAAAATTGCGGACTATCTAATTAAACCAGTAAATCAGAATCAAATTTTGATCAGTCTTAAAAAAAACTTAAACCGCTCTCAATTGGTGAGCGATGTAACTAGCTTGAATTACCGAAAAGAATTTCGACAGTTGGCCATGCAACTAAATAACCGTATGGATGCTACAGAATGGGGTGAATTGTATTCCAAACTTGTTTATTGGGAGCTGCAGTTGGATAAAATAGAAGATTCAGGAATGAGCGAAATCTTTGAAATGCAAAAAAAAGAAGCTAATCAATTGTTCTGTAATTTCATTGAAAACCACTATTTAGAATGGCTTAATGGTGTGGAAGATGGACCCCTTTTTATACAGAACGTCATCAAAAAAAGAATTCTAAATAATTCATCTACTGAAAAAACACTTGTTCTCGTTATTGACAACCTGCGTTTTGACCAATGGAAAGTCTTGGAGCCGACATTTAACAAATACTTTGTAAAGGAGAAAGAGGAAATTATTTATTCAATACTCCCAACAGCTACACAATATGCAAGAAATGCATTTTTTTCTGGATTAATGCCATCAGAAATAGCCCGAAAACATCCTCAGTATTGGAAAAACGAAGAAGATGAAGGAAGTAAAAATCTTTATGAAAAAAGCTTACTCGAGGCACAACTGAAGAGATTGGGGAAACACATTAAATGGTCTTACAATAAAATTACAAATGTCGATGCCGGCAAAAAACTCAATGAACAATTCCACACATTGAAACAAAATGATGTCAATTTTATAGTCTATAACTTTGTAGACATGCTTTCTCATGCCCGCACAGAAATGGAAGTAATTCGTGAATTGGCAGACGATGAATCCGCATACCGATCAATTACAATGTCTTGGTTCGAGCACTCTCCCCTACTTGAAATCATCAAAAAGGCTGCAGAGAATCAAATAAAATTGGTTATCACGACAGATCATGGAACAATTAAAGTCAATCAACCTGTAAAAATTGCTGGAGAACGCAATACAAATACGAATTTAAGATATAAAGTGGGCCGTGGAATGGGTTACCAAAGTAAAGAGGTATTTGTTGTCTCTAATCCTGAAGAAGCTTACCTCCCAAAACAAAAATTATCGAGTGAATTTGTATTTGCAAAAGAACAAGACTTCTTTGTTTATCCCAATAATTACAATCACTTTGTTAATTATTATGGTAATACCTTCCAACATGGAGGTATTTCAATGGAAGAAATGCTCATTCCATACGTTGAAATGAGATCAAAATAAAAATTAAGGCAACATTTATAGATTATGATTGTTCCTTTCTTTAGTTTTGTAACTGTATGGGAGAATCTTATGAAAATAGAAACTTGATTGAAAACATTAGATCTCAGTTTCCGATTTTATCGAAGAAGATACATGGACAAGATTTAATTTATTTTGATAACGCAGCGACCTCTCAAAAGCCTTTTGGTGTTATTGATAGAATTAAAACATATTATCGAAATGAAAACTCAAACATACATCGAGGAGTTCATTCGCTTAGTCAAAAGGCTACAGAGGATTATGAACAAGCACGTAACAAAATTGCCTCATTTTTAAATGCGAGTAATCCATCCGAAATAATTTTTACAAAAGGAACAACGGACGGTATCAACTTAGTGGCATCATCATTTGGCGAATTATTGAATGAGGGAGACGAGATCATGATTTCTGCTATGGAGCACCATTCCAATATTGTTCCCTGGCAATTGCTTGCCAAAAGAAAGAAGTTGAACTTGAATGTTATTTCTATTCATGAGAGTGGTGAGATCGATATGGAAAGCTTTGCAAAACTTTTGAATGATAAAACAAAAATCGTTGCCGTAACTCATATTTCAAATACATTAGGAATCATTAACCCTATCGATGAAATCATTGAAAAATCACATGAAGTTGGTGCAAAAGTTTTGATTGACGGTGCGCAAAGTATTCAACATGAAAAAATAGACTTGAAAAATTTGGATTGTGACTTTTTTGTTTTTTCTGGTCATAAAGTTTTTGGTCCAACAGGTATAGGTATCCTTTATGGTAAAGGAGAAATTTTGAATAAAATGCCTCCTTATCAAGGTGGGGGTGATATGATTGAAAAGGTTAGCTTTAAAGAAACAACATTTAATAAATTACCCTTTAAGTTTGAAGCGGGCACTCCTAATATTGTGGGTGGAATAGGGCTTGGAGCAGCTATAGAATTTTTAGACTCGATAGACCACGAATCTTTTATAGAACACGAAAAAAGTTTGCTAAATTATGCTCAAGAACAGCTGACTAAAATTCCGAATATTCGTTTTTATGGGCAATCACAGCAGAAAACAAGTGTTATCTCGTTCAATGTTGGAAATATTCATCCCTTTGATATTGGAACACTCCTAGACAAACAAGGTATTGCCGTAAGAACAGGACACCATTGTACACAACCCATTATGGATTTTTATAAGATCCCTGGAACAATTCGCGTATCGTTTAGTATTTACAATACTAAAAAAGAAATTGACTTATTCATACGTGCATTAAAAAAAGCCATTTCAATACTAGAAATATGACCTACTTCGATAAACAAATGGCCATTATTGAAGACTTTAAACTTTTTGAAGATTGGCTTCAAAAGTATGAATTCATTATCGAGCTTGGTAAAGAAATTAAATTGATTCCAGACGAAGCAAAAACAAATGATCTTTTAATTGACGGGTGCCAATCACGAGTATGGCTTAAATCTGAATTTATAAATAACAAAATGTATTATTCTGCGGATTCAGATGCCATTATAA
>CAJWCX010000186.1 GCA_913031405.1 uncultured Flavobacteriales bacterium
TGGTGACAAATTCATTGAAATCGATCATGAACTCTAACAGCCAAAAAAAACCCGCATTAGGTCGGGGATTGAGCAGCTTATTGGAAAACACCAATACTGATGTGACTTCTGCCCAATCATCTCCGGTTGGATCTATCTCTGAAATAGCATTAAGCTCTATAGACACCAACCCATTTAATCCGAGAACGCAATTTGAAAAAGAAGGTTTATTTGACCTCAAAGAATCGATATTAGAACATGGCATCATTCAACCCCTAACGGTAAGGAAAATGGGCAAGGATAAGTACCAACTTATTTCAGGAGAACGAAGATACCGTGCTTCACAGCTCGCCGGATTAGAAAAAGTACCTGTATATATTAGAATTGCAAATGATCAGAGCATGCTTGAACTAGCTTTAGTTGAAAACATTCAAAGAGAAGATCTAAACGCCATCGAAATTGGACTTTCTTATGAAAGACTTCTCAGTGAGTGCGAGCTTACCCAGGACCAGCTCAGTGAAAAAATATCAAAATCAAGATCCAATATTGCCAACTATATTCGTCTTTTAAAGCTGCCCGCAGAAATACAAATGGGGCTAAAAAACCGTTCTATTTCAATGGGACACGCACGCGCTTTACTATCATTATCCACTGAAAGTGAGCAGATTGAGCTATTTAAAGAAATCGTGAGTGCAGAATTGTCAGTGAGAGATATTGAGCAGAACATAAGGATCAGAAAAGGAAGTACTCATCCAAATACTTATAAAGCACATTTGGAACGAAAGACTAAAACTGAAATCATTTCGTTATATGATTCCGACATTTCTATTTCTTCGGGATCAAATGGCTCAGGAAAGCTGAGCTTTAAATTTGAGTCTCAAGAAGATTTGGACCGATTGGTGAAATTGCTTTTAAATAAATGAAACCTGCTCTACTTTTTGTTTCCTTGTTTTTTTTCGGAACAATGGCTTTAGCTCAGCAGGAAGAATTGGATACGCTTACCGAGCACCCTTACAGAAGATCAATTATGTTTTCCAGTATTATTCCTGGTGGAGGACAGGTACACAATAGCATCATTAAGAAAAAAGGATTCAAGCATGCCATATGGAAAGTGCCTCTCATTTATGGAGCTATAGGCTATGCCACCTATACCTTAATTCAAAATCAACAAACTCAAAAATCACTGAAAGCAGAATACCTCAATCGCATGGATGGAATTATTGTAGACCCACAATGGTCTGTTTATGACGACCAAGGTGTACTCTATCTTTATCGGCAATATCTTGATCAGAGGGATTTGTCTATTTTGGCTTTAGGTGCGATTTACTTGCTACAAATTGTAGATGCTGGTGTGGAGTCCCATTTCATAAACTTTGATGTCACTGACGACTTATCTCTTGAGGTTCAACCCACAGTGCTCTATAGTCAGATCCCTGGAATTAACATAAATTTGAGGTTTAGATGATTCTTAAATTGTACTTTTGAGGCGTGAAAATTGCGATAATAGGATACGGCAAAATGGGTAAAGAAATTGAACAAGCAGCCATAGAGCGCGGTCATGTCATTTCTCAAACCTTCTCTTCAAAGCATCCCTTTGCTCCTGATAGTCAATTGGACGCTGATGTTGCTATTGAGTTTAGTAAACCAGGACTTGCCGTTAAACACATAGAATATTGTTTAAGTAAAGGGGTTCCAGTGGTTGTAGGAACAACCGGATGGGGCGATCACCTTGCTGATATTGAATCCCAGGTCAAACAACATCAAGGAAGTCTTTTACATGCCTCAAACTTCAGCCTCGGTGTTCATCTTTTTTGGGATCTTAGCAAAAAACTCGCTCAGCTCATGAATGGTCGCAATGATTATAACGCATCGATTACAGAAATTCATCACACCGAAAAATTAGATCAACCTAGCGGAACAGCCATTACCACAGCAGAAATCATCCTGGAAGAACAAGATGACTACACCGAATGGAAGCTAACCGAAGATGATCATCTTAAAGAACATATTCTTCCTGTTACATCGCAAAGAATTCCCCATGTGCCTGGCACACATGAAATCAAATACGAATCCGCTATAGACAATCTATCATTGACGCATGAAGCGAAGAACAGAAAAGGTTTTGCACTTGGGGCGGTTGTATCGGCCGAATGGCTAAAGGACAAAAAAGGAACATACACCATGTCCGATATTATTAATTTTACCCGATTATGAGCATTTTATACTTCTTTATTTTTCTATTGATACATCCATACCTCGGTATGTGGTGGAGATCCTTCCCAAAAGCCGGAAGACAAACATGGGAAGCACTTGTCCCAGGGTACAATTATTTTATAGTATTTAAAATCACTTGTAAAAAACCCTTTTGGTCTTTATTACTTATTTTTCCTGGTGTCCATTTAATCATGTGGGCTACAGCTAATTTGAGTTATGTACGACGGTTTGGCTACTATTCATTTACCGATACACTTCAAGGAATATTTTTTCCTTATTATTTAATGTACAAGTGCAGTGAGGAATCGAGCATTTTTCTTGAAGAAACGAATTGGTCCAATTCCGCTGAGCGGGAAAACCGAAAGTGGGGAGATCATATCGCCTTATTCTTAAGTCTTCCTGTCTTGGGACATGTTGTTGCCATGGCGATTGACGCAGTTACACGAGACAAGCCAGGAACCAAGTCTAAAGTTAAGGAATGGGGAGATTCTATTTTATTTGCTCTTGTGGCTGCAAGTATCATTAGAACTTATGTCTTTGAACCCTTTCAAATTCCCACCGGCTCGATGGAAAAAACCCTACTGGTTGGGGATTTTCTGTTCGTAAACAAGCTGGCTTATGGCCCTAAGGTTCCTGTTACTCCTCTCTCCTATCCATTGGTTCACAACACTGTTCCTTGGGTCAATATGAAGTCATATACTTCACTTGAAAAAGGAGAATACACGCGACTACCAGGTTTTGGTGAAGTTCAAAGAAATGATGTGGTTGTTTTCAATTATCCATCAGGAGATACGGCTATCTACGACCCAAGAATGCCTAACGGCCTTATGGGACATGATTATCACGGAATATTGAATGACGAGGCCCTTTATCAATATTACGCTAATAGCCCTGTTAGCAATGCATTAAAAAGTATAGACATCCAAAGAAAACAACTGTCTGACAGTTTGTATACGGCGCGTAGTAATGAACTCTTAATGCCTTACATCAACAATCCGAACCCCTATCGTAAAATGGCAAGAGAAAAACTTGAAAATGGAGAGTTCCCTGGTCCTGATGGAAACGAAAATTTCCCCAATGAAAATCATGGCGGTCTCATACATCGACCTGTTGACAAAAGAGAAAACTACATTAAACGCTGTGTTGGAATACCTGGGGATGTATTGGAAATTAAAAATGCAGTGTTATATGTTAACGGAAAACCTTCACTTGTGACCGAAAATCAATGTCTGCAATACGAAATAAATAAATCTGAAGTCACCTTTCCAAGTGCCTCTGAAATGTTTGAAACCTACGGATTAGAAAACGCCATCGACAGGACAAGAATGGATTTTAACGACACTGACCCTACTACCCCAAACCTTTATATATTAACCTTAACACAAGGCGAAAAAAAGCGCATTGAGAAAGATTTCAATATACAACTGAAACTGAGACTCGAGCCACGCTATGAAGATACGGAAGGCTATACACCAAGTGCACAAGACCTCATTAAAAATTCGAAGGTATTTCCAAAAGATTTTTATGTCAATAACACCACCACTAATTTTCAAGAATTTACTGTGCCAAAAAAAGGAACAACCGTAAAAATCAATAAAGAAAACATTGCTTGGTATCGCAGAATTATTCATGCCTATGAAGGACATGAGCTCCTCGAAAAAGAAGATGGTATCTACATCGATGGAAAAAAAACAAGCACCTATACCTTCAAAATGAATTACTATTGGCTTATGGGAGATAACCGTTACAATTCAGCCGACTCTAGAATTTGGGGTTTTGTTCCAGAG
>CAJWCX010000187.1 GCA_913031405.1 uncultured Flavobacteriales bacterium
TCAAATAGCCTCATAACTGTTACATAGCTTCACTTATTTCTAATTTCCTCTTCCTCTTGCTCTTTATTGGCTTTGCTAATCATCGCCAAATAACTGCCCATGTATGCGCAGAATATAACCAGCCCAACAATAAACATGGCTGTATTATTCATGGCTTTTTTGTTTTTGAGGATTCGTATCCCTTCTAATTTGTCTGATGGCTACTGAAAACCCAAGTATAGAGGGCACCCAAATTCCTACAAAAATCCCTTCGAGTTTGTTTCCAGTAAACCAGAGTGAAACGGAATATAAGAAAGAAAGGAACGCCAGTATGACTGGGTAGTAGGAAGACCAAATTTGTATTAATTTCATGACGGTTTTTTTTGATATTTATGGTTCTCCAAAAAAAGAAAACACAAGTGCTACGCCCTATAGAACATTAAGGAGTTATTTTTTGTTCATAATACCGGTAATTGAACTTCAAGAAAAATTTTTACTTTATATTCAACCTTAACAACTATGATTTGTGAATTAGGAAAGGACCAATTCCTATTGATATGTTTACAGCATAACATTTTAAACTCACAAAATCAAAACGTATCCAATGCAATACGATAGAAGAAAGTTTATATCATTTTTAGGTAAAGCAACTTTAGGGATGATTGTCTTACCCCCATTTTTTTCCAAGTTTGGAAACCCACTGTGTGCCATGACAAATGAGCTATCAAGAGATCAATTCAGACGATTGAAAAGGTTGGCTATTAAAAATTTAAAAGCTACCGCTGAAGACGATTTGGTTTTGACAAAGCATTTAGATTATCATGTTGTTTTGAGGTGGGGAGATAAAATCAGTGATGAAGACAAATTTGGTTTTAATAATGATTTCACCTGTTTTGTTCCTTTTGATAGGAGCAATCCAAAGGATGGCTTACTTTGGGTAAATCATGAATATGTCAACCCTTTGTTTGTATCCGGTTTTAATTTCCGCGAACACACAGAACCTTTAGCACACAGAACAAGAAGTCAGGTTGATCAAGAAATGTATAATGTGGGAGGAAGTATTGTGCGAATTCGTGAAGAGAATGGTCAGTGGAAAATGGTGAAAAACGACCCACATAACCGTAGAATAACTGCAAAGACCCCCATGAAATTAAATTGGAATCATCCTATCATGGGTGCAAATATTGCCATTGGAACACACAGTAACTGCTCAGGGGGGATTACCCCTTGGAATACATTTATTACCTGTGAAGAAAACTATCAAGATGTTTTTGGAGAAACCGTTTATGATCAGGACAATATAGCTACTAAAGTTCCGAGTGCGTATGGTTGGGAGCGGTTTTACAATTATCCACCAGAGCATTATGGTTGGGTTGTTGAAATTGACCCCAAAACTGGAGTAGCCCAAAAACATGTTGCATTGGGAAGGTTTTCGCATGAGTGCTGTACATTGTTCGAGCTCGAAGACAAGCGAATTATCGCTTACTCAGGAGACGATAAAAACAGCGAACATTTGTATAAGTTTATTTCTTCTAAGCCGGGGTCTCTTAAGGAGGGCACGTTATATGTTGCCGATACGGTCAACGGCAAATGGCTCTCATTGGATTGGGAAAAACAGTCTATTTTAAAGTCAAGGTTTAAAAATCAAACAGAGGTATTGATTCGTGTCAGAGAAGCGGCCAAATTATTGGGCGCAACTGAATTAAACAGACCTGAAGACATTGAAATTGACCCTGTCAGTGGAGACGTTTTCATTTCGCTCACTAATAATAAGTTAAAAGGGGATTACCATGGATCTATTCTTAAAATTCAGGAGACTAATGGAAGGATGGATTCGCTCGACTTTAAGGCATCCACTTATATGGCAGGAGGAGACGAAAATGGTTTCTCTTGTCCAGATAACCTGGCATTCGATTTTTCTGGAAACCTTTGGATTACTTCGGATATGACAGGAAGTGCTATGAATAGAGAAGACCAGCCTTATATGCCCTTTAAAAATAATAGCCTTTTTGTGATTCCTAGATATGGAAAGAATGCAGGTGAGGTTGTTCGGGTGGCATCCGCCCCTCGTGATGCAGAGCTCACAGGTCCTTGGTTTTCACCTGATGGAAAAACACTCTTTTTGAGTGTGCAACATCCAGGAGAACAGACTGCGGATCTGAGTGCTCCAACAAGCCGTTGGCCCTTTGATAAAGATGGTGTTCCAAAACCTTCGGTTGTCGCTATTAAGGGAGATTTAATAGAGAAAATGAACCTATTGAGATCATTGGAAGGTGAAGATTAATTAAAGGAAGAAAATCCAATAGTTGCTGACTTAATTCTCGTATTTAACCATGTGAAGCTTAAAATTTGCACACCACCTGTCTTTGCGTTTACCTATTTCTCCTTCTTCAAGGAGCTCAAAATCAAAGCAAATGTTGCCTATGACATTCCAACCTTTACTTTGCATACCACGTACTTCATCTTGAAATATTTCAGCACTCATTGCTTTATGCACACTAACTCTATCCGAAAGTGATTCTAAATCATCCATAAAGAATAAACCATCCTTCCCTTTTAAATTCTTAATTAACTCATGTTCTAACTGATAATATTTGCCAGAATGCTTTTCCCAATCCTTACTATCAAGAATAGCATCCATATAATTTTCATTATACTGTTTAGAATAGATTAAGTAATCAACTTGTTTTTTCACGCCCCTAATATAGAAAATTAAGTATAAATGTTCAATCCATTAAAAATCAACATTTTGATTTTATCCTTTTCTAGATAAGAAAAAACGGATAAACCGATATATTCGGAAAGGCAGAAAAAAAGATTTTTTCCTTTAAACTGTTATCGTTACTAATATTTGAATTTATAGGCCAAGGCTGACCCTCCTGCGGCCGCAAAAATAACCAAAGCGTTATCTCCTCTTTTTAGAGCTCCTTCTTGTTCAGCCATAGATATAGCTGTGGGTACGGAAGCCGAAACTAAATTACCCGTTTGTTGAATGATGTGATAAACTTTATTGCTTACTCCAAGTTGAACACAGATATCATCCCACGTTCTTTTTGAGGAAGTGTGAGTAAAAACAATATCAGGTGTGAATCCAGCATTTTCATCAAACAATCTATTGGCACAATTCACTACAAGGGGTGATAGCTTTTGGTGTAGTGTTTTTCCAAACGAATAAAAACTAAAATGTCTTTGATTATTAATCTTATTCTCAGTTTTATAGTCTTCAGCTCCAGGAAGGGGTAAATAACAGTAATCTGCAATTTCAGAAATGTTTTCCCATTGCCAGGCATGATTTTCGTTATTCGGTTCAACAACACTCGCCGTAATCGAGTCTCCCATGGTATAACACGGGAATTTCCATTCCAAATCTGACATGTTTTTTATGCCGAAGTCTTTGCTTCCTGAAATTCCTTTTTGAGCATGGACCTCGCAATTGATAATTAAGGTTTTTCCTTTTAGAGCGCCGCCTTTGTAGAGCCCATCTACTAAAAAACAAGCTCTTGTCCAGCTTTGACAAGCCTCTATAATATCAAAACAATGCGGATTGATTCCCAGTTTTTTTGCAATGAGCGCCGAGGTAGCGGGCTCTAGGAAATTTCTACCCACACCTACATAGATTAATGTTTTGATTTCTTCAATCTTGAAGTCGTTAATGGCTTCTTGTGCACATTCTACTATTGTGTCAAATAAATTCTGATTTTCTGGCATCCAACGTCGCTCATCAAATCCGGTAAAATTCAACCCAGTAGACACCTTGTCTAATGCCAGTTGCAGATCACCATTGAATTTAGTACTTTGTTCTTTAATGAGTTGAATAACATCTTTGTTTGAGACTTTTAAATCTCCTTTTCTATGCGCTACACTGACTAGTTTCATATATTTTAAATAAAAAAAGCCGTATGCCCTACTAAAATTGACATACAGCTATTTTCGTTGTGATCGAGACAGGATTCGAACCTGTGACCGTCTGCTTAGAAGGCAGATGCT
>CAJWCX010000188.1 GCA_913031405.1 uncultured Flavobacteriales bacterium
TGTCTAACATTATTCAATTCTTATTATTTTTTGGAGCATCTATGTAAGTTATATTTGACTCCGCTTTAGTGATGTCTTTAATTTCATTTGCCAATTCTGAAATCGACCACTCTGATTCATTAGCGATATTTACGATGTGTGATCCTTTGATCCCTATTAATTTATAGCACGCATTAATGGTGTCTTCGATGTAAGTGAAATCTCTTGTTTGATCTCCACTTCCAAACACTGTGATGTCTTCTTGATCTTTACATTGTTCAAAAAATCTTGGTACAACCATTCTATTATCCTGATTCCATCCATAAACATTGAAAAAGCGTATCGAAATCACATTGATACCTCGTTCTTCATGATGCGACGCGAGATAAATCTCATTGTATCTTTTGGCCATGGCATATGAGGTTCGTGGATCAACCATCACTTCTTCTGTCAAGGCATTTTTAACGATTGCAGAATGACTATATATTCCGCTGGTAGAGGCGTACAGAATATATTTCACATTATTCGTCTCAGATGCTTCAACAACATTCCTTGTTCCAACAACTTCAACATCCATTGTTTCAACAGGGTTGTCTGCGACAATATCTACGCCAAGAACAGCAGCAAAATGAAAAATAACATCACATCCTTTGGATGCTTCAAGCACGAGTTGGCGGCTTCGAACGTCTCCTTTAAAAAATTTAATTTTGGAAAAAGTATCCTTATCCAACTTGTTTCCTCTCAACAATGAGTCAAGTACAATCACTTCGTGGCCCTTATTTACCAGAAGCCTAGTTAAATTACTTCCAATGAATCCCGCACCTCCCGTTACTAAAATTTTCATAAATCTATTGCTTATGGTTTCCTCTTATACAAATATCAATAATTTTATCAATACTATTTACAAATAGTCTGTTTTAATTTAGCACTCTAATTATTCACTTTCCTAGAACAATAATTTGTTAGGTTATGAAAAGTAACATGGTCCAACCCTCGATAATACGTTTTTGTTTTTATTCATTTTTTCAGATTTGCTTTTAAGGAAAAATTAATTGAAGGTTGTGTGATCTAAATTCGCTAAAATGAAATTGTAAAGCTAAGTAATGAGTCTTGATGAATAACACACTTTAAAACGGCTCTATGCTCAATTAATATGGTTTGTATTATATTCAATTTAAGTTTAATAGAGCTTTCTATATCATCCATAAATCTGCAGTTTAATATTTCTGAATTAAAGAGAATGGTATTTATTTTAGAGGGAATACAATCAATTTTTATGCACGTTGTGTGATTGGTTTTTGAGGTAAAAATATTGAATTTAGGCTCTTCAGAAAACTCACAATTCTCCATGATTAGATGCATGATATTTGACCAGAGTTGAATAATTCTAAATTCATTACCAAATATTGATTGCTTGTCTTTATTCACCACCTCAATTTTAGTTTCAGGGTGATTCAAGGACATATGAAGTTTAAGTCCTTCAAAATTTTGGATTAGATCAATTTTTTGTTTCTCATGTCCTTCCTCATAGGTTGACAACTCCTTGAGTTCTTCAACTACGTGATTCGCCCTTGAGACTGATTTAAGTATAGCTGAACTAAAATCATTAATCGTTCTAATTTCATCAATGACATTTAAAATAAGTTGTGTGTTTTTGAAACTCATGAGTTGGTCAATATCCTCAATATTCAGTTTTTCAATTAGTTCTATGGTTCTTGGATTGTCAAATTTGAGATTTCTTTTTTTAGAGATAACTCTATTTTTTTCTTTTATAAATGTGCGGTTTGTAGTTTCCTGAATGATGTAATCAATTTCTTTTTTACTGATCAAATGTATTTGGTCGCTGTTTAGCATTTTATTCAGTAGGAATAAAATTGCCTCATTACCGGCTTTAATGGTAGCCAATGGTGTGTTGAGTTCATGGGCGATAATGGCAGACATTTCTCCTATTATAGCCTTTTTTTCTTGTTCTAGTATTTTATGATTGAGCTGTGTGTTTTCTTTAGACTTAATTCGGATTTGTTTTTCTAGATTTTTATTAATTCTCACAATTTTCGCCTGAAGGTCTTGTCGTGTTTGTTGTTCTTTAATTTTTTCCATTCTCGATTGAACTATGCTCGCTAGCATAGAGAAAAGATTTACATGTCGTTCATTAAAATAATTTTTTTGACTATGTTCCGAATCAATAACTCCAATAACTTTTTTATTGTAGAAAATAGGCACAGCAAGTTCGGAATAACGGATATCATCGTCAATAATGTATCTTGGGTCTTTTGATGTATCTATAATGAGTTCATATTTACCATATTTAGCAACTGATCCAACTATTCCAGATCCGATTTTGATTTTGATTGGGTTTGATATTTTTTTACCTTCTATACTTTTAGGTCCAAAGGCAGCTTTCTGAATAAGGAATTCTCCTTTATCGTCAACCAAATAAACAACACAGTCCTCTAAATGAAGTTGCGATATGCAGTTTTTAACAAGCTTAAAGAGGACCTCTTCAATCGTTTTTGTATCGTTAATTTCTTGTGTAAAATGGCTTATGGTTTTCTCTACCTCTAAGGCTTGTTTGAGTTCAATTGTTCTCTGTTCGATGGTCACCTCGAGCTCTGAAGTTTTGTGGTGAAGGTATTGTATTTCGTTTTTAAATTGAATGCTCTTAATTTCTTTTTTTTGTTTTCTATCCGAAACTATTTTTTCTAGTGAAAAGTGGTTCTTTAAACAATCTAAAGCAAGCTTTGGCTGGTTCAAATATTCATACGCTGATGCTGCAGCTATATAGAGGTCCTTTAACAATGTTGGGTCATCCTTTTCGTTGATAATTTGCAATCCTGACTCTAATTGCTCAATTGTTTGTTCCCATCTCTCATGTTGATTGTGAATTCTACTTTTGATATATAAATTATCACACAAGACATGTTTGAGTATTTCCTCTTTTGCATACTTGTTGCTGATTTCAATTTTTTCAAGAGCTAATTCATATTTTTTTTCATGAAAAAGAGCTTCTGCCATATTGCTATGGACAATAGCTAGCATTCTTGAGTTATGATTTTTGAAGTTTAAGCATTCGTTGAAAAGTGTTATGGCCTCTTTATATTTGCCCACTTTAATATAGGTGTCTCCTGTATTATTTAGAGAGCTTAAATAGCCACCAATATCGTTTATCTTTTTTCGAATTTCAAGACTTCTTACATTTACCTCTAAGCGCTTGTCATGATCGTCGAAATAATAATAGATAAATCCAAGCGTATTGTATGCAGATGCTTGATTCTTTAAATCATTATTTTCTATGAAAACGGGCAGCGCCTTTTGAACATATTCAAAAGATTCGGCATATAGGCCAAGAAACTGTCCTGAGTAAGCCATTAGTAGGTATGATTTGGCTATATTGTGACGATTATTGCATTTTATACTGTCTAGGAGTAATTTTTCAGCCAATTGATAAATCTTTTTTGGTTGTGATATAGCATCTTCCATTCCCTTATCAAAAACCTCATCCCAATCATTCATTACAGTCATAAATTACAGGTAATTAAAATCAATAAAACCATTGCCAAATGCTTACTAAATTAAAAACGACATAAAAGTTAGAATATTTAAGACGAATACAAAAAATCACATAGAATAATTTCTCTTTATCTTACAGAATTCGTTGAATTCTATATAATTTGTGAGTTAACTTATTGTAACTGACACTCCAAATGCCGTCTTCTTTGATTTGATCCATTCTAACGAATCCCGCAGCATGTATGATTTGATTTTCGGGACCAATAATACCAACATGGGTTACTTTTCCTGCAGCGTTCTCGAAAAAAGCAAGATCTCCCGTTCTTTTTTCAGGATACAAAATTGTTTTCCCAATATGAGCCTGATCTGATGAATTCCTTGGTAATTCAACATCATGTAATCTGTAGATGATTTGTGTGTGTGCTGAGCAATCAATTCCTAAGGGTGTTTTTCCTCCCCACAAATAGGGGGCAT
>CAJWCX010000189.1 GCA_913031405.1 uncultured Flavobacteriales bacterium
CTGCCACATATTTGTTAAGTCCTCTTGCTTTACTCGACATGGATTGCAAACGAATCATTCGGTTTCCCCTATTCAAGTCAAACATAGTGGCTAGAGGTCCAATACCATGGGTGGGGTATAATTCTCCATTTCTATTGAGGTAATGATTGGTTCTCCATTTGGCCTCACTAAATCCCTTTTCACCAAATTCGACTCCCGAATTGTAAGCACTTTTACCATCGTTAAAAAGTACACCTCGTAAATCGTGTTGATATCCGCCTTGTCCATGAATCAATTCACCAAATAGGCCAGATTTCACCATATGCAATACAGACATAACATCTCGTCTGTAGCACACATTTTCCATCATCATAATTGGAACTTTAGTTTCTTCATAGGCGCGAACATATTCATAACAATCATTCAGAGTCATTGCTCCACAAACTTCCATGGCGACAATTTTTCCAGCACGCATAGCCTCTGTTCCATGTTTCAAATGCCATTTCCACGGAGAGCTTACAAATACTGCATCGATGTCTTCTCGAGCCAATAGATTGCGATAATCATAATCCCCATTGTTGTAGACTTTTACCCTTTTACCCCCTGAATTTTCAATAAGCTGTTGGGATCGTTCTATCATTATTTCATTTGGATCCGCCAAGGCCACAATCTCAACATCATTTCTTTTGAGCATTTCAGCAATATGTGTTTGCCCTCTAAAGCCAGCAGCAATAAAACCAACTCTTACCTTGTCAACTGGATTTTGACGAAAAGCAAATAGTGAGTTCGGGAGAATCAAGGCTCCTGCAGCAATAGCAGAACCACGTCCAATGAATTGTCGTCTGTTCATGATATCTGTTTTAGAATGTGAAAGATAATTAAAATTAAGGTGCTCATAGTTTTTATTAAACCATATGCTTTTTTTACCTTAGGTATAGAATTTGATTCTAAATATCTAAATGTTGCGGGTTTTTATATTTTCATTCTTCATATTGATGTGCTCTAATTCAGAGAGTCAAAGCATTTTGGCCGACTTCAATATCGACCTAAGCAGTGGACAGGTATTGCTTGCTTGGACCATTAAGTCTGGGAGTACTTGTAATGGGATGCAAATTTTTAGGAGTCAGGATTCCATTGAATATGAACTTATTGAAGATATTCAAGGTGTATGTGGGGATTTGTCCAGTCCTGTTTCTTATACATTCACCGATTCGGAACCAGAACTCAATGCAACGAATTATTATAAAATTTCTTTTGGAGGAACACAAGAATCAAACGTACTTTCAATAGACGTATACAATATATTGAATAATAGCTATCTTCTTAAACCCAACCCAGTTACAGGAATTTCAGATTTGTACTTCAACAATGACAATCAAAATGAATTGGTGTTAAAGGTATACGGGGATTTTGGGGACGTTATTTACACAGATACGACCAACAATACAAAATTTATTTTGGACCGTTCTTTTTTCTCTTCTGGGATGTATTATTTTTCATGTGAAAATTTAAATACACGGAATATTATTAATGGTAAAGCCTTATTTTTAAATCCATAAGAAACCAATTCGCTCTATTCAACCTTAAAAAATAGGGTTCAGAATATGGAGTTTATTAACTTCGTCCTATGACACACGGTACCCATAATGCTGAATTTGATGATCGAAATAAAGATGTTCAAATATTTATAAATGGTCATTTTTATGATCGAAGTGAGGCGAAAATATCTGTATTCGATAGTGGTTATCTAGTTGGTGATGGCGTTTGGGAAGGCATTCGTTTATACAAAGGAAAATTGGCCTTTATTGATGAACATTTAGAACGTTTATGGACTGCAGCGAAGACTATAGGTATTTCGATTGAATATTCGAAAACGGAAATGATAGAAAAAATCCTTTCCACTGTGGAAATGAATAATATGAACGATGACGTTCATATTAGAGTAATGCTCACAAGGGGTATCAAAAAAACACCTTCTCAAGACCCCAGACTAACCATAAGTGGACCCAACCTCGTGATCATAGCCGAGCATAAAAAAGCTTCAATAGAAAGTAAAGAACGAGGCATTAAACTATTCACAAGTTCTTATCGAAGAGGTAGTCCCGATTACTTAGACCCTAAACTCAATTGCCACAGTAAATTACATGAAGTACAAGCCTTGATGCAAGCGATTGAAGCAGGTGCAGACGAGGCACTGATGCTCGATATTAATGGTTTTGTGAGTACCTGTAACGCCACTAATTTTTTCATAATAAAAAACAATGAGGTTTGGACTTCGACCGGTGATTATTGTATGAACGGAATTACACGTTCCAAAGTGATTGAGGCCTGTTTAAAGAACGACATCCCATGCCATCAAAAAAACTTTTCACTTTATGACACCTACAGTGCTGAAGAAGCATTTGTTACAGGGACGTTTGGTGGTTTGACACCAGTAACTCATATCGATGGAAAACAGATCGGAAATGGAAAATACGGCCTATTTACTAAAAAGCTAAGCTCGTTGTACAATGCTCTAATACTTGAATCCATTGCCAAAAACTAATACAAGAATCTTTTTATGGTCAGGACCGAGAAATATCTCCACGACTTTAATGTATTCATTTGCACAAAGGAAAGACACAAAAGTATTCGATGAGCCTTTATACGCCCATTACTTGAGTAAAACGGAAGCTAAGAAATACCATCCTGATGCCGAATTGATTATGAATAGTCAAGAATGCAATGGTCAAAAAGTTGTTCAAAATATGCTTACAGAAAATGATTCTGAAGTCCTTTTTTACAAGAACATGACACATCATTTACTTGATTTAAATTTAGATTTTTTGGCTCAAGGTTTTAATCTGATTCTGACAAGAAATCCGAGAGAAATGCTTGCCTCTTTTTATCAAGTCATTGAAAACCCTACCCTTTCCGACACAGGTTATCTAGACCACCTAAAGCTAGTGAAATACCTAAAGGAGCATTCGATTCCTTTTCTTATCATGGATGCCAAAGAAATTCTTCTAAATCCTGAAGCAGCAATGAAAAGGCTTTGCCAATATTCTGGAATACCCTTTGATTCCACTATGCTTCAATGGCAAGCAGGAAGTCGAAAAGAAGACGGAGTTTGGTCAGAGTATTGGTATACAAGTATTCATCAATCCACTGGTTTTAAGCCATATCAACCTAAAAAAGAACCCTTCCCCGAAGAGCTTACATCTCTTTTGAAGCAATGTGAGCCGCTGTATAGTCAGCTTCTGTCTATGCGTTAAAACTAGTAGCCATCTTAAAGCTATTAACGAATAATTTGAATTGAATTATATCCCCTATCTTTAGAACTATGATTCCCACACATGATTCGGATCGAACCCGCAAAAGCGAAATCATCGTTAACCATCTACAAAAGCTTAACGATTATGATTTTGGTGAACCACATCGACATCATTATTTTGAGTTCTTTTATTTCGTCAAAGGCGGAGGTTTTCATAAAGTAGATTTTATTCAGTTTCCTATTGAATCAAATAGCGCACATATTGTAGCACCTGGACAAGTGCATCAAATGAAGCGGAATCTAGATTCAGAGGGCTATGTTCTTCTTTTCGAATTGAATGCTATGGAGGCTCATAAGGAAATTGAAAACTTTCTTTTTGAACACATTTGTTTAAATGCTAGTGAACAAAGCCCTTGTTATGTTTTTGATGAGGATGAAAAAGAAAGATTGGAGCAAAAAATACAATTAATCGCGCAATATCACGAGGAAGGTACTGAGCTTTCAAAATTATCGATGCGAAATGAAATACAATCTCTTTGTATCGAATGCATGAAAGTATCATCTGTATCTAAACCAAACGTGAATCCTTCAGAATATTTACAGTTTAGAAAGCTACTTCATAGTAATTTTCGACACATGAAAAAAGTAAAGGAATATGCTGAAGCCCTACATTTGACTGAAAAATCACTTAATGAAATCGTAAAAAGACAAACAGGAGATAGCACCAGCA
>CAJWCX010000190.1 GCA_913031405.1 uncultured Flavobacteriales bacterium
CTCGATTTTATCGGCGCCGCCAAGCCTCTCAAGTAAACTATTTTTTTAACTCCAGCCAATCGCGCCGTAATTCCAGCCATTTTTGAATCTTGAGAGGATGAAAAAACCACTGCATCAACATGAGACGATCGAAAGAAACGAATGCAACGAAGTAATTTGAATGGATTGAAAAAAGAAAGGTTTCCAACTCGAAGAGGATAAACCGATAGCGAATGAGACTGAGCTTTAGAGTAAAGAGGTGCTTTTTTATTCGAACAGACCACAACTTCGTGCCCTAATTTTTGAAATTCAAGTGCCGTTTCCAAATGAAGCTTTTCGCCACCGCCCCAAAATTCAATAGTGTTAAAAAAACAGACCTTTGCCATGGTACAAAATTAATCAAATGCTTTATTTTTTGTTGCAAAAAAAGCAATAGTAAAACGTCAAACCATCTACAAAATCAATATGAAATCGGGGTATCCGAACAAGGTGGTTTGAATAAGTCTTTAGTCCAAATGGCATCTGCAAGAAAAGATTGTGGTACTTTTAAGATTGAATCTTTAATTCAAATCATATGAATCTCAACATTGCAGTGCTCATAGACGGCGAAAATATCCCTTCTGCACACGTACAGGAAATGATGGAAGAAATCGCAAAATACGGGAACCCCACCATTAAAAGGATTTATGGGGATTGGACCAAACCAAGATTGTCAAAATGGAAAAATGTACTCCTCGAAAACGCTATTACTCCTATCCAGCAATATAGCTACACGACGGGTAAAAACGCTTCTGATTCAGCCATGATCATTGATGCCATGGACCTGCTTTATTCCAATAAGGTGGATGGATTCTGTCTGGTCTCTAGTGACAGTGATTTCACGAAATTAGCCACTCGATTGAGAGAAGCCGGTATGCAAGTGATTGGAATTGGAGAAAAGAAAACACCTAATCCTTTTATTGTGGCTTGTGATAAGTTCATTTATATTGAAATACTTGCAAACAAGGCTCGGAAAAAAGAAAGCAAAGACCAACAGAAGGACAGCGTCGATCAAATCACCAAAAAAGAAATCAAGCTCATTCAAAATTCAGTTTCAGATTTGTCCGATGATGATGGGTGGGCTTTTTTAGGCGATGTTGGTGGTCTCATCCAAAAGAAGCAACCCAATTTTGATTCACGTAATTATGGTTTTGATAAATTAACACCTCTTATAAAGTCCATTGGTTTATTTGATATCGAGCAACGAGAAAGCTCAAAAAGCAAGTACAAATTGATCTATGTCAGAAATAATAAAAACGGCAAAGCTTCTAAATAGTACACGCGATTTTATAAGGTTATTAGAAAATGAAAGAAATCATTGAAAAAGAGTTTGGGATTGTACCAATCGAAATCAAAAAACTCAACGGATATGAAAACATCAATTACCTTGTAAAGACAAAGACAGATTCTTTTGTTTTTAAAACCTATCCTTTTTCAAAATCTATTTTTGCGCTGACTGAAGCCGAAAACGAGGCTCTTTCATTTATACAAGATAATTTTCAAAAGAAAACTCCAAAGCCCATTCCATTTACTGACGGCTCGAATACAAAAAACATAGAAATTAATGGAGATTTACTCACTTGCAGGATGTTATCCTTTATGACTGGAACCTTCATTGGTGATTTGAAAACTGAAAAAGAAATGAGCTCCTCACTTGGGAGCTTCCTGGCCAATTTAGACCTGACCTTAATGGGTTTTGAGAATCAAATACTTCAGTCAAGAAAATGTGAGTGGGATATCCAGCAGCTTCCATTGAATCGAAAATACATCAATGACATTGCCGATATTCGAAAGCAAAATTTGGTGCGCTATTTCTTCATGCAATTTGAGCAACACGTCATGCCCATTTTACCAGAGCTAAGGATGTCCTACATCCATAGCGACGCCAACGAATGGAATATTCTCATTACAGAAAATAAAGTCAATGCATTGATCGATTTTGGAGATATGGTCTATTCGCCTCTCATTAATGAGCTGGCTACGGCGATGACCTACATCTGTTATGACCAGGAGAATGTATATGAACACATACTTCCTTTAATTCATTCTTATCATCATACTATACCACTGGAGAAAAGAGAAATTTCACTTCTTTATTACCTGATAGCAGCCAAGCTTTGCATTAGTGTCTGTCATTCTGCAAATGCTAAAAAAGAACATCCTCATAACTCATATGCTTCAATTAGCGAAAATAATGCATGGAATATGCTTTATAAAATGCTTGAAATTAATCCCATTTCTTTTGAAAAAAATCTCTTAGATAAACTTGGTATTGAAAAAGAGCAGGCCAAATCCGAAAATGCAAAATTAGCTGAAAGGCATCAGCATGTGAGCAAAATACTTTCGGTGAGTTATGATGCTCCAATAGGTATGGAAAAAGCAGCATTTCAATACATGTATGATGCTTACGGAAACACGTATCTTGATGCTTACAATAATATACCGCATGTGGGACATGGGCACCCTATTGTAGTGGAGGCTGGACAAAAACAAATGGCTCAACTCAACACGAATACACGTTACCTCTATGATATACTGCCAGAGTATGCCGAACGTTTATTATCTAAACTGCCTAAACATTTAAACAAAGTATATTTTGTCAATTCGGGGAGTGAAGCTAATGATTTAGCGATTAGAATGGCAAAATTACATACAGGATTTAAACATATAATGGTCGTTGAGCATGGTTATCATGGACATACTCAAACGGGTATTGATATTAGTGACTATAAATTCAATCACCCCAAGGGGCAAGGTAAAAAAGAACACATACTTAAAACAAAGATTCCCAATTCATATAACGGAATATATACTGGAGAGCAGTCAGGTATTCAATATGCATCAGATGCTGTTGACGAAATTAAAAACAGTGAAGCTACGATTGCGGCATTCATCTGTGAACCCATTATAGGTTGTGGAGGTCAGGTCCCGTTAGCAGACGGGTATTTGACATCTGTCTATAATGCTATACATGACCAGGGTGGGATTTGCATCAGTGATGAGGTCCAAACAGGATTTGGTCGTCTCGGCGATTGTTTTTGGGGCTTTCAACAACATAAGGTAAAACCAGACATGGTGGTGATTGGAAAACCTATGGGTAATGGACATCCCATGGGGGCTGTCATCACTACTGATACCATATCCAATTCCTTTGAGCAGGGCGTTGAGTTTTTTAGCTCATTTGGGGGAAACCCAGTATCTTGTGCTATTGGTAAAGCCGTTCTAGATGTCATCGATACTGAAAAATTACAAGAACTTGCACTTAAAAATGGCCATTATTATAAAACGCTTTTAAAAGATCTAATGGGGAATCACTCAGAAATTGGCGATGTTAGAGGGTCTGGATTGTTTTTAGGAATGGAATTGATCGATGACAAGGGTCAAGCAAATACCAAACTGGCTCAATACATCAAAAATGAACTCAGGGTTCGAAAAGTGCTCATTAGCACAGATGGGCCTTTTGATAGTGTAATCAAAACAAAACCACCATTGATATTTAACTCATCCAATGCCCTCCGTGTGTGCGAAGAAATCGACCGAGCCATCAAAAGGTTTTACAGGTAAAACAAATTATTTCAGGAAAAAAGCAACTCAATGTACTTTTTGTATGTTATATTAATGCTAACCATAACTATGAAAATGTCGTTTATTTTACTCTCTTTAAGAAAGGACTTACTTAGGGTTTTCGTCCAAACAAAAAAACAAATACCTGAACGAAAAAGAAGACTTTCCAGATTGGAAATTTCTTTTTCTCGCTGTCCATATTAACTACACAACTATGAAACGCTTTACATTCGTCTTATTCATTTTTACATTCTTTTCAATAAATGGACAAAATCACCTTGATCTCATTCACCAATTCATTTTGAATCACAATAAAGAACATAATTGGACTCCGAGAGACATTTCAAACCTTATTATTACAGATGAAAGTTACTCGAAG
>CAJWCX010000191.1 GCA_913031405.1 uncultured Flavobacteriales bacterium
AGACTTTCCTTCAAAAAACGGCAAAATCATTTTATTGGGTAGGCGACTTGATCCACATCTCGCTTGAACAATTATTCCTATTTCACTCATATCGCAATATACATATTAGTAATCTATTACAGAAAGGCCGATATTATGAACTGTAATGACAAAATTTTATATAAATAAAGACCTTAATTAATTTATTTCCCTAAAAATAAGGGCAAATGCCTGATAAATAAAATATCTTTGGCCTCATGGAACATTTAAAGATTTCGGTTGTGATTCCCTGCCTCAATGAGGAGAAGCATATTGAAACTTGCATTCGTTCCATTCTAAATAATGGGTATCCAAAGGAACTTCTAGAAATTATAGTGATCGATGGAATAAGTACAGACAAAACCCTGCCGATTTTAAAAAAGATGCAATCTGAATTTGGTCAAATTGAAGTATTGGTTAATTCTAAAAAGATAACTCCGGTTTCCTTAAACATGGGGCTAAAGCATGCTACTAGTCCTTATGTTCTTATTGCGAGTGCGCACAGCTCTTTTGACCCTAATTACATTCAAGTTCTCAAGGACGCCCTTGAAAATACCAAGAATGCCATAGGTGTTGGAGGACCTATGAAGACGTTGGTGAAAAATGAGACAGCCACATCGTGTGCAATTCAAGAAATACTGCAGCATCGGTTTGGGGTCGGGAATTCTACATTTAGAACGGGAAGTTCAGATAAAGTAGCCGTTGATACTGTACCTTTTGGTCTTTATAAAACGCAGTCTTTACTAGACGTTGGCGGATACAACGAAAAACTGGTTCGAAATCACGACATGGAGCTCTCTAAAAGATTAAGCGAAAAGGGAGGGCAAATCTATTTGATCCCAGAAACAAGCTGTAATTATTTTGCAAGGGAAAGCTATGCTCAACTGGCGTCAAATAATTATAACAATGGGAAGTGGAACCTACTGACTGTTTTTATTACCCGTCGATTCTCATCCTTAAGCTTACGACATTTCATCCCAATGCTTTTTGTCCTATCATTGATTATTCCTTCGTTTTTATCCCTCTTGTTTTTTCCTTTTCTTTATTTGACAGTAGTTTCTCTTATAATGTACCTCTTGGGAATTATTTATTTTTCTTTTTCCATAAAATCAAAAAAAACAAGCTTTTTGTATCTTTTGGTGGGATTTATCAGTCTGCACCTCAGCTACGGAATAGGCTCTCTTGTAGGACTTTTTAATATCCCCTTTATCAAAAGATCATGAGCTCAAATCAAGCATATCGCCTTGCCTTATCCAAACATTTAGATGTTGCTGAAAGTACAATTTTCACCTATTGGAAAGGACGCGTTGCCTTGTATACGGCATTAAAAGCGATGGGTGTGGGTTCAGGTGATGAAGTAATTTTACCGGCTTTTACCTGCGTAGTTGTTCCGAATGCCATTATGTATCTTGGTGCCACCCCTGTTTATGTGGATATCGATAAAGAAACGCTTTGTGCATCAGCATCAGCTATTGAATCCAAAATATCTCCAAAAACGAAATGCATCCTCATTCAAAATATGCTGGGCCTATCCTCCGAGGTAGACCAAATTGTTCATCTTGCAAAAAAGAAAGGGATTTACTCCATTGAAGACTGTACACATGGATTTGGTGGAAACTATAAAGGAATATCCAATGGACTACATACAGATTGCGCTTTTTATTCATCACAATGGAACAAGCCATTTTCAACCGGTATCGGAGGAATACTATATGTGAAAAATGAAACATTGATTCCAGTGATTGAGCAATTAAATAATGATCTACAGACACCTTCAATTAAAAACGTATTGGTACTGCGTATCCTACTTTTTGCGCGTACGTACTTGCTCAAAAATTGGTCGTATTGGTTTCTTTTAAAGCTTTATCGAAAATTGAGTGCACTGGGACTGGTTGTGGGTTCTTCTTCTAAACAAGAAATTGAAAGCATACATCAGCCTGAACATTATTTTATGGGATTATCTGTTGTACAAGCTAAGAAAGGAGTACAAGCCCTAAAACAAATAGATGCTGTACTTAAAAAAAGAAAGAAAAACGGAAAAACAATAAACGACTGGATGCGGAACAATGACAAATACCATTTGAATTCAGGGCTATTGCCCGACCATTCCTTTTTGAAATTTCCAGCATTAGTCAAAAACAGAGTTCTTTTTTTAAAGGCTGCCGAAAATCACAAAATACCCATGGGCGATTGGTTTACCTCTCCCCTTCACCCTGTTCAGGGAGACCTTTCAGAATGGAAGTTATCTGTAGCTGAATTTCCAAATGCACTTGAAATTTCTGCACAAATCGTAAATTTACCTACGGATCTATATGATATGGGTCCCTTGCTTGATTTTTTAGAAAAAAATAAAAACGAATTGCTTTAGTCATGATTCCCTTTTCACCACCTCGAATAGACCAGAAAGTTCTTGATGAAGTCAATGCTACTTTATTGAGTGGTTGGATTACAACAGGTCCTCGAACCAAACTTTTTGAAAAGAAAATAACTGAATATTGTGGCTGTAAAACCACCGTAGCGGTCAATTCTTGGACCATGGGAATGGAAGTGTTTTTAAGATGGTGGGGCATTGGACCGGAAGACGAGGTCATCATTCCTGTATATACCTATTGTGCCAGTGCTAATGTTGTGGTACATACTGGTGCTAAAGTGGTTATGGTGGATATTGGTGATGATGATTTTAACATGGCTTTGGATAAAATAGAGGCTGCCATCACGCCTCGAACCAAAGTAATCATGCCCGTCGATGTTTCTGGCTTCCCATGTGATTATGACGAGATTCTGACAATGGCCATCAAACAACAAAAGCTGTTCAATCCTTCCAATGAAAAACAGCAAAAACTTGGCCGCATTTTGATTGCTTCAGATGCTGCACATAGCTTCGGTGCTATATACAAAGGAAAACGTTCAGGAAGCCTTGCAGATGTATCTTGTTTTTCATTTCATGCAGTCAAAAATTTGACCACCGCTGAAGGTGGTGCTGTATGTTTCAATTTTCCCGATGACTTCGATCACGATGAAATCTATTCTGATTTTGTCACCATTACCCTTCACGGTCAGTCTAAAGACGCTTTGGCCAAGACAAAAAAAGGTGCTTGGAAATATGATGTAGTGGCACCAGGCTACAAATGTAATATGACAGATATACAAGCTGCCATCGGTCTTGTAGAGCTCGAACGATACAATGAAAATCTAGGCCGCAGAAAAACAATTTTTTCAACATATGAAAAAGCTTTTTCGACTGAATCGTGGGCGATTCTGCCATCTCATGCGAACTCGGAAAAAATATCCAGCTACCATCTTTATTTACTGCGCATCAATGGCATTACTGAAGCTGACCGGGATGCCATTATTCAAGAAATATTTGATCAAGACGTTTCTGTAAACGTTCACTTCCAACCTCTGCCCCTACTTACTGCCTACAAAAATTTGGGATTTGACATTTCTGACTATCCTATCGCCCATAACAAATACCAAAGTGAAATCACCTTACCAGTATATTATAATTTAACAGATGATCAGACCCGGAAGGTGATTGAAGCAGTGAAAAATGCAGTGAAAAAAATAAGAACAGCCTGAACCAATGAAAAGAGCTTTTGATCTTGTTTTTTCTCTAGTGGTCTTGATTCTCTTTTTACCCTTTGGATTGATTATTTCCATATTGATCCTCTTTTCTTCTCCTGGAGGTGTATTTTATCGGCAAGAAAGAATCGGTAAAAACGGAGTCCCTTTTATGCTTTACAAATTTCGATCTATGCGCACAAATGCCGATCAATCTGGTCGACTTACGGTTGGAATGAAGGATTCTAGAATTACAGGTGTGGGGGGTTTTATTCGCAAATACAAATTAGATGAATTTCCACAATTTATCAATGTTCTTTTTGGCCATATGAGTATTGTAGGACCCCGACCAGAGGTGGACGAATTTGTTACATTGTATA
>CAJWCX010000192.1 GCA_913031405.1 uncultured Flavobacteriales bacterium
CAAATCGGAAAAAATATTCGTTTATTTATTGTTGACGGTAGCCCTTTTGCCGAAAAAGAAGAGGGAGAAGAAGATGATCCGTTAGCACATGGGATAGAGGATTTTAAAAAGGTATTTATTAATCCAATTATTGAAGAAGAGGAGGGAAAAGAGTGGTCCTTCCAAGAAGGGTGCCTATCTATTCCAAAGATTCGCGAAAATGTTTCTCGAAAACCAGATTTGGTTATTTCTTATTACGATGAGCATTGGAAACTACATGAGGAAAGTTACACAGGTTATGCTGCACGCATTATACAGCACGAATACGACCACGTTGAAGGAGTGCTATTTACGGATTATTTGTCGCCATTAAAACGCAAGCTACTGAAGAAAAAGCTGAATAATATTACCAATGGACTCATTGAAATTGATTATAAAATGAGTTTTCCTAAAATTTCTAAACGATGAAAAATAGACAGATTTATTTATTCCTATTTGTTTTACTCTTGTCTTGCGGAGAAAACTCTGATAAAACAGCAAATTCAAAAGAAGATAGCACTAAGGTCGTGAATATTCCAAAGGGAACTCGTTTTGAAATGTTATGTGTGCTTAAGGATTCTATAGATCTTATGGAGGAGAACCTTATTTTTAATGGACAAAAATTGAACCAACAACAAATGATTGCGCTGAAAACTAAAATTTCGGTGGCAAAAAATGAGTATGTCAATCAAAACGTAGGTTATTTCAAAACCTTTCCAGAAGATAGCCTAGCTCCTTTTTGTCTAGTTAATCTATATAAATTTTATGATCGTTATGAAATCTATCAGAAGGCGATTAATTCCATAGATACACTTCAATTATATTACCCCAAATTTCCCAATTTATCTGATTTTATGGAATTGAAAGCTGTTACTTTAGATTATTATTTAAAGCCAAGAGACACCTCAAGAATACGTGAAGCTTATGAGTGCCTTTTGTCATTACCTGAGCTTCCTGATCACCGGAAGGAAAATTATTTAAGTCGCTTATTGAATCTGGATAAAGATTTTATTTCTCAAAAGGGAAATTAAAGTTATTTCGTCCATTTTTACTTTTCTATGTAATACTACTTATAGAACAAAAGGTGGTATCGTGTATTTTGTTTTGGAAATTCTTTTTTTCTAATATCAGTAGAGTTTTGTCACTCATATTTGTGAAAGCAATTCAACAATCATGAATTGATAATGATTGAAAGTTTTTAAGCATCGATTAAAAACTGAATCACACCTAAAAAGTCTATTTTTTCATAGTTATAGTTTAGTTAATAAGGCCCTCGATTGAGGGCTTTTTTTGCTGAAAATGAGGGTTATTAAGAGTTTCTACTTAGACACCTTTGTGGAGTAGTTTGTATTTTAATACTTCACTTTTATTTTTTGCTTGGCCCTTACGTTTGTCACCATAGATTTGCACCAACAATTAAAAAAAACAAATAAATTTTTACATTATGAAAACAACAAAATTTAATATCGCTTTACTTTTAGGTGCAATGGCTTTTGCCGCATATGCGAGTGGCCAACAGGATCTCTCAAATGGTAAATTTCAAATCAATCAAGTTGACCAGGTGGAAAGCACCGGGGACTTGATAACTAATTCTTCATTAAATGGATTTAAAGTTAAAATTTATCAAGACCCTTCCAATACAGGCAACGTTATCATGGCTTGGAAAGGTGGTGCGAAAATCGATCAAGTTCGAGTTCTTGAAAAGTATAATGAAAAGGAATTAAACTTTTATGTAAAGGGTAAAAGTAATCTTGAGTTGAACAATCTAGAAAATGGAACGTACTACGTTTGGTTCTATGAAAATCAAAAAGTAGTTGGAGTTCAACAAGTCAAAGTGAAGCTTGCCAAAAATGATAAGTTGGACTTCAATCAAGAACAAAAGGATGATATGTTGAATCATTCTCATCATTCACTGAACGCCTTTGAAGTGAAAATTTACCCCAACCCATCTCCTACGGGTAAGATTAAAATGGAATGGGCAGATGGACAGAATGTGGACCAAATTACTATTCTTTCACAGGACAACAAGTTGAACTTTGTTGTAAAAAATCAGTCAGAATTGACAGTAGATGGTCTTGAAAATGGTAAGTACTTTATCAGGTTTTATAGCAAGAAAAAGTTACTCGGAATAAAACAAATTAAAGTAATGAAATTCTAGTTTATAGTTGTAGTTTAGTTTAAAGGGCCTCTTCTCAGGGGCCTTTTTTAGTTCATTAATTTTTTAGGGTTCTTACTTCTTTTACAAATACTCAACTCCCAATCATTTTAAGATACCTTCTTTTGTTCAAAAAGGAAGAAGACCCATGTCACTAGAGAACCCAACATGGCTAAGGCCATATCCTTATGAGCGTCCCATGAATCTCCTTGCTGACCATTATAGCTTTCAGCCATTCCTTCGGATAATGAAACTGCAATGCCCCATTCAAATAACTCATAAACCATACTAAAAACTTGTATCCCCAAAAAAGCAACTAAGAGTGCTTGTCTCGTATTAAATCTATATTTAGAAATGATCAAATCTCTGGTAGCACCCATGAGAAGCAAACCAAAAGAAAAATGAACAAAACGATCATAATGATTTCTGGTAAATTCGAAATAGGCATCAATATCGATTCCCGATATGCTTATAAACCAGTCATTATAAGGCACAAAAGAATAAAGCCAAGTTGATCCAATGGAGTGAAAGACCGAAAACAGGAACAAACCCCAGAATCCAATTTTACTTAACAAGTTCTTATAACTGTCGATAACAAGAAGGGCCAAAAGAAACAAAGTCCCCACATTGTTCAGGTATAATTCTTTTCCAGTGTAAGGTGCTTCACCAAAAGGCGAAATCGAAATCATTATTAATGAAAATATGAGGTAAACAAAAGATAGAATAGTTTTTTCCTTATTCATAATTTATCAATTTAAATCTCTACACCACTTTAGATATTCCAAATTATGTTTTGATAAAAATTTACCTCCAGGATACCTTTCACTATAGTCCATATTCAGCCATAGTTCATTATCTATTTCTACATAGTGAATTTTTCTTCTTTTCGATGAGGGGAATATTTTTCGAATAATTCGGTTTATTTTGGCTTTTTCAGCAATTTGTCCCACCAATAATATTGGGTATAGATGTTCATTAGCATGTACAATTTGTACACAGCCACCACATTTTCTCATACAGGCCGCAAGGCAGATGGCATAATCATCACAATCTCCAGTTTTTGTTTGAATCGTTTCGCTTACGGGCCTAAAAAGTTCACGGTAATCAGGGTCTTTTTTGTATTTCCAATGAGGATTTGAAACTTTTTTGAATATTGCAAATGAACTGACAATGGATGGATCTATAATTTGATTGTATCTTTTTAGACTCTTACTATTATTGTCAATAAATTCCTCAATTCCGGAATCATCCTTTAAAGCTTTTATTATGGCCTCTTCATGATTTATACTTTTGCCTAAGATTTTATTTTGTGTGATTTTGCTGACTCCGGAAAGATACATCTCCCTTATACTTTCTTCATTGATATCGCCATTCCAAAGCATGAACAGAAGGATAAAAAAACCAATTATTCCGATTGTATTTATAATGTTCCGAAAGGGATTTAGAATGATGCTAAGAATCAAATATCCTAGAAGGAATGAGAGTATCCCATGAGCACTAAAACCATTACCAAAAGGTAAAATCATTTCTGGCATCCATCGGCCTATAATAATTGATAAAGGGACAGTTAGAAAAATTAGAATCAATTGGTAGGCAATACCATTATCTTTTTTCCTTTCGATATCTTGATTTTTTTCTTTCTCCTGCATAGAATTTATTTCAACTAAGATAGAAAAAAACCCTCAGTAAATACCGAGGGTTCTAACTTTGGATGTGGTACCTCCAGGAATCGAACCAGGGACACATGGATTTTCAGTCCATTGCTCT
>CAJWCX010000193.1 GCA_913031405.1 uncultured Flavobacteriales bacterium
TACAGAAGAATCTATCGAGTGTTCTTTTTCTCTTGGTCTTGCAGGTCGTTTGCAAAGAGACAACTTCAAAGATTTGGACGCTCCAATTCAAATTGTGGGATCAGTTGATACACCAGCCATTCCACTAAATTCTGCATTAGAATTGGCTTTACTTCCTAACGCGGAAAAGGTACGAAAGGCCATCGAAACAACACTTAAATTTTAAAAAATGACAATAAAAGAAACTATTGAGAAAGTTGAGGCCTTTCATAACGCTTTTGGTATTGAAAATGCCTACGAGCCCACCGCAAGGATATCTGACTCTGATTTGGCGTTGAGACATCGCTTGATGGCTGAAGAGAATGAAGAATATTTGGCGGCTGCACAGAATGGTGATATTATTGAAATAGCTGATGCTTTAGGAGATCAATTGTATATTCTTTGTGGAACGATTCTTAAGCACGGTCTTCAGGATAAAATTGTCGATGTTTTTCAGGAGATTCAACGTTCAAATATGAGTAAGCTTGATGAACAAGGTAAACCGATATACAGAGAAGATGGAAAAGTGATGAAGTCAGAACTCTATTTCAAGCCTGATATCAAATCCATTTTGGGTCAAGATTGAGTTATCCACGTTTTATTCTTTATTTCTTTTATGTAAATCCTTTATTTATTAGGGAATTCTGAAATAGCTTTGGGGTATGTCAGATATATCCATGTACTTTTCATCCATAGTGCTCAATTCCTATAATTATAATGATGATCAAATAGGTTCTTTCATTAAATCCAATACCGGTGAATTTCCGGAGCTAGAACCTGATGCAATTGCCCTTATATATGTGCCTGAATTTCGGGGTGATGCTAAAAAAGAAAATAGTCAGGTTTTATCTGATTTTAGAGCTTCGTTTTACCAATTATATAAAGGAAAAAAATGGACAAAGAAAATTTATGATTTGGGTCAAATAAAACCAGGTCAGGAACTTAAAGATACCTATTTCGCCCTTTCCAAGGTGGTCGAGGAATTGGTTAAATTACGGGTTATCCCTATAATTATTGGAGGCTCACAAGACCTGATTTTAGGAATTTATGGAGCCTATGAACGTTTAGAACAATTGGTCAACATTTGCTCAATAGATTATGCTTTGGATCTTGGTGATCCGGAGAGGGAGTCAGATTCAGAATCTTATTTAACCCCCCTCATGTTAAAAAGACCCTGTTATTTATTTAATCATGCCAATGTGGGTCTTCAAATCCCTTATGTTCGATCCAAAGATGTTAAACTTTTTGAGCAGTTATTTTTTGATATATGTCGTCTGGGAGAATACAATTCAGACTTTCGAGTAGCAGAACCTCATTTAAGAAATGCAGACCTCATCAATATTGACTTTAAAGCTGTAAAGGCATCAGAAGTCTTTTCTCACAAGGCTAATCCAAACGGCTTTTATTCAGAACAAATTTGTCAAATAGCAAGATATGCGGGTATTTCAGATAAGGTAAATTGTCTCGGAATATTTAATTATATAGATACTAATGAAATTTCAGATCAGTTAATTGCTAATATGATTTGGTATTTTTCAGACGGTTATTTTTCAAGGTGGGGTGATTTTCCGATGGGTAGTAAATCTGATTACAAAAAGTTCACAGTAGTATTGGAAGAAGGTAATTACACCATTGTGTTTTTTAAAAGTCATAAGTCTGATCGCTGGTGGATGGAGGTTCCTTATCCTCCTAGAGAAGGGAAGAGATATGAACGACATCATTTGGTCCCGTGCAATAAGTTTGATTATGATAGAGCTATGAAAAACGAAATGCCCGACCTGTGGTGGAAAACCTATCAAAAGCTGAGCTCGCATTGAGTTTAAGAAAAAATGGAAATTGTTTTAAAAATCAATAAAATTATTTACTTTAGCGTCTTAAATTCATGTCAAATAAAAATATGACCTGGATTGTTTGTGTTAAATAAACCTTATGCTAGTTAGAAATTTTTGTCTTGGCTTTTTGCTAATTCTTTGTTCTCTGTATGTTACGGCGCAGCAAGACAAACTCATCACCCATTTTATTTATGATAAAATGAGTCTCAATCCTGGAAAAACAGGAATGGGCCTGTCAAATGGCCTGTGTGCAACATCTATTTACAGAAACCAATGGGACAAGGTAAATGGAGCCCCAAATTCTGCGGTATTAAATATTGAAGCCGATTTAAATCGGTTTTTTCCCGGTGGTATAGGAGTAGCATTGTATCACGATGCTATTGGTTTTGCCCGACAAAATAATTTCGCGCTAAATTATTCATATCCATTAACCATAGGTAATATAGGTACATTGGGATTAGGATTAGGGGTTGGTATTATCAATTATGGAATGAACCCTGAGTGGATTCCTCCTACGAATACTCCCGATAATAGCTTACCAACTTCTTTTGCTGCTACCAACTTAGATCTTAATTTTGGAGCTTATTTTGATGCCGGTGACTGGTATGTGGGTTTGTCCTCGACGCATCTCACGCAGTCATTATTGGAGCAACAGAGTGACGCGGGTTTTGCTCAATCCTATCAGACAGCTCGTCATTATTATTTAATGGGGGGTAAGAAATTCGATAATGTAATGAGTGGTAAAATTGATGCCCAAGTATTGATGCGAACTGATTTGGTCAAGTTTTCTGCCGATATCAATGCACGCTACATATATGACTTCGGTGATTCAAAGTTGGGTTATGCTGGTTTGACAGTTCGTACAACTGACGCCATAGCATTTATGTTTGGATATACACCAATAGACAATCTAACTGTAGGATATTCTTATGATTTGACATTATTTAATAAACTTTCTAATATTTCAAGGGGTTCTCACGAAATCCTTGTTAAGTATTGCTATAATTTACCTGAACCACCTAAGTCGAATGCCAGGCATCCGAGGTGGCTCTAAAATTATTGTAACTATTTGAATAGTTTTTACGTTATAACCAAACTATAACCTGTAGCAAGTTGATTTGGATACGTTGAACTCAAAAAATGTAAAATGAAAAAGTTATTTTGTTTGATTGCTTTATTCTCGCTTTTCTATTCATGTAATGAGGTAGAAGGAAATCTTGTGGGAGTAAAAGGAAGAGACGTTTTTTATCCAGATGTTTTAGGTCCGGGTAAATTGCCGATGGGAATGGCCTATGTTAAATCAGGTGCCTATCAATCAGGTACCGACGATGAAGACATAATGGGACTTCATACAGCACGAAAGAAAACACGTTCTGTTCAAGCATTTTATATGGATGCCACAGAAATTTCTAATAACGAGTACCGTCAATTTGTTCATTGGGTTCGAGACAGCATCGCTCGAGAAAAATTATACAGAAGAAGTTATGGGATAGATGCCGAACAGTGGATGCGTATTCCAGATGATTTTTGGTTGAGAATGGGTCCGTATGGTCAAATTTACGACGCAGGTTCTGACGTTCAGGGTGGTAACACTCCGTTTGAGCTATTTATGGATTCAACAAACAATTCGAAAGTTGACCAATCCATGCTTATTATTGGTACTCCCTTTATGAAGGGGGCTGAAGCAGCAGGTCCTAACAAAAAATTATTTGGTGGAAATGTTAGCCTAATTAATGGTATGGAAATCCGCCCTAAAGATCTCAAGGATGTTTTAGGAATAAAAAACTGGGCTGGTGAAGAATCTTTTGTTTTCCAAAACTACACAAGTGGAGGGAAAAGTGTATTTAAAGGTGATAAACAAGAAAAGAAAGGATATCAAACTCAACTAACAAAAAAAGCGAAGCAATACCAGATGGGACGCTTAGAGGCCCGTAAGTATTTGACCTTGGACTGGGAAATGCCTCTGGACTATTCCGATCCAGAAACCAATTTCCTTCTTTCCGATATGTTCTACAGTGAGCAAGAGCGTTTTTATGGACGAAGAACAATCGATACGCGTCTATTGTATTTCGATTATTATTGGATTG
>CAJWCX010000194.1 GCA_913031405.1 uncultured Flavobacteriales bacterium
CGTTCTTCAGGTTCGTTCGGGTTTTCAATGGCGCTAGCGGGAACGAAAGATAAAAGCACCGGAAAACCATGGAAAAAAAAGGAATATGATGAACAACAATTAGTCAGTGATTTTATACTTGAAACACTTCAAATTGGAGGACAAAAAGAAATCGAAAAACAGGGCCCTTATGAAACAGATGCCGGTAACTTAAATCATTTATGTACCGATTTTTCATTTCTTCTTGGCGATCATGATCCCATAGATATCGCAAAGCGCTTACACCCTACTCCTGCTGTTGCGGGTCTTCCACAAAAGCAATCCATCGAACTCATTACGAATATGGAAGAAATCAAGGGTGGCTACAGCCGTGACTTGTATTCAGGATATATAGGACTTATTGAAGAAAGTAAGACACAGCTATACGTCAACTTGCGGTGCGCACAATTCTTTGAAAAATATGCATATTTATATGTTGGCGGAGGATATACCAAAGACTCTGTATCCGAGAGTGAGTGGAATGAAACGGAACGTAAGAGCGAGACATTATTGAAAATTTTTGAAATGTTATAATTTTATATTCCATGACAGCCAGCAATAAGTTTATAGTACAAATGATTGTTAGTCAATGTCGAAGCAAGGGCATTCGTCATGTTGTGTTTTCGCCTGGCTCACGAAATGCTCCTTTTGCTATTTCCTTTGATCCTGTAGGAGAATTTAAAACTCACGTGATACATGACGAACGCGTTGCCGCATTCTTTGCCATTGGGATTGCTCAGATGCTCAATCAACCCGTAGCACTTTGCTGCACATCAGGGTCTGCTGTCGTTAATTATTATCCAGCAATCACTGAGGCTTTCTACAGAAAAGTACCCTTACTTGTTATTTCTGCCGATCGGCCCAAAGAATTAATCAATAAAGGCCATGGACAAAGCATTATGCAAGATGCTATTTTTGGAAACCATGTCAAGGAAAGCTATTCATTTGAGGACCTTCCGAAAAAAAAATTGATTGAAAAGCAATTTGATAAACAATGTGAAAATGGAATCTCATCGCTGTTTACAGAACCAAAAGGCCCTGTTCATTTCAATGTACATTTGAACGAACCACTCTACGAAACCACTGAAGATGTATCTTATGAGAGATTTAAATCCATTGAGAAATGTGAAGAAAATCTCATAATACAGGACCGAATATTTGCTCAGTTTCAAAATAAGAGAATTTTGATATTGTGTGGACAAAACTCAAATCAAAGCAATCTCAACCAAATCTTATCAGAATTCAATAAGAACACCAATGTTGTCGTTTTGAACGAAAACACTTCACAACTAAACGACTCTACGTTTATCAATTGCATTGACCGAACTTTAAATTCAATTTCACCCGAAAAAGAAAAGGAATTTGCGCCTGATATCCTCATCACCATTGGTGATGCCATTGTCTCGAAACGGATAAAAGCTTTTTTTATAAAGCACCAACCCGAACTCCATATTGCAGTCAACCACTCAGATATAGGCATCAACATTTTTAATTGTTTAAACGAGCATTACAAAGCTGATCCTACGGTTTTTTTTAAGCGCATTAATCAAAATTTAATTGACAGAAATACTATCAATTTTGAGGCCATATGGAGATCCACAGATTTAATCGCCAAGGATCGATTACCTGGCTTCTTTGCTCTGGATAAAAGCAAAACGGATATTCATATTTTCCATCACTTAAATGAGAACCTAAAGCCGAATGATGTTCTCCATATGGCAAACAGTTCTGTGGTCCGTTACATGCAATTGTTTGATCCCATCAAATCTATTGAATACCATGCAAACCGAGGTACAAGTGGTATTGATGGCTCTATGAGTACAGCTGTTGGATCTGCTGTTGCTTCCCCTGAAAAAAACCACCTATTTGTTTCTGGGGACATATCATTCATCTATGATAGTAATGCCCTTTGGATAAGTCCATTTCCTAAAAATTTAAAGATTATTGTGATCGATAACCGAGGCGGTGGAATATTTAGAATTATTGATGGTCCAAAATCCTCTCCTCAACTTGAAACTTTTTTCGAAGCAGAACATGAAACAAGTCCTTTTCAAATCGCTAAAGCTTATGGACTTTGTGTTCGTCAAATCAGCGATAAAGAGAGCCATGAAGAAGGAATTAATAAGTTCTTGAATCAGAATGAGGATCAAATACTCATTATACGCACTGAACAAAAAGAAAATCCCTTAGCTTTACAGCGGTTTTTTAAATATTTAAATGATGTTTGAGATTTTTTTTAGGAATAACATCCAAATAAGTCGTAATATTTCAAATAATGGATAAAAAAACGGCGGAAATATTATTAAATGTCAACCATTATGATTCTCCGATCGATGCCTATGAAGATCAACTATTTAAGATCAGAAACTATATTTTCATGCACCCTGTAATACCCATTGTATATAAATCTAAACAAAAAAAGATTTACCAATTGGAGGAGGCTATATCACACTTTGGGATTGCTGAAAAAGAGCCCCATAAATTGGAATTACTGCCCATAACCGGTCAACACCTTTTAGAAAAATTCGTCTGTTATGAAACCAATAGAAGTAGGATTAAGACCTCTTTGTCTCAAACACTTAACGCTAAAAATATTGCAATGGGAATTGATTTGCTCATTGACAATCTATTGAAGTGGAGTGAAGAACTTATACATATAGATACTTCAGTAGCCAAGCAAGTACCTCTTTCAAAGGAATTGGATGTTTTAACAGCCCATCAATTATTTAAAAAACACAAAACTGAAATGCTTGATGATTATGACGATCAATTGATTTCGGAATTTAAACGGATTCAAACTCTTGCATCTTCGATGAAGAATTAATCAGACGAATTCTGGTTTGAGATAGAGATTTCCTTTTTCTGAAATTCCACTTTCCCAAATTTATATCGAAGCGTAATAAATACCCTCCGGGACATCCACTTATAATAAGCCTCCTGATTAACGTTTTCGCGGTAAAGGTCCATATAGAAAGCTTGCTGATTGAAAAGGTCCGAAATTCGAAAACCAATAGATAAGTCGCCTTCAATAAACTTCTTTTCAAAAGCTATATCAAATGTACCTTTTCTTTGAACGATTCCTTGTACACTTACTCGTGGACCATTGTAGCCATAACTCAGCTGAAGGTTCCCAGTTTTTTTCCAAAACTCAAAAGTAGAGTTGATTTTAGCCTTCATATAGGCTCCAGTAGTATTGCCCAAGTCTGCAATATCCGTGTAATATTCAATTAGATTTCCATTGAATGAAGCCGTTGTTCTCCAGAAATCAAAAGGCTTGAACATAAAAATCCATTCTGTACCTAATGCGTTCGTGTTGTTGAGGTTTTGATAGGTGACTGCACTTGTATTGTTGTCATAAAATTCTTTTATTCGGGAAATAACACCTTGACTTCTTCGGTAATAGACACTCGTAGAAAGAGAAAATCTCTTTCCTTCAAACAAATAAGCCAAATCAAATGAATGGATGTATTCAGGTTGTAAATAAGGATTTCCTCTTCTTAAGTTAAACGGGTCAGCGTAATTTGTGAAAGGATTCAGTTGATTGGCTTTGGCCCGAGATATCCTTCTACTATAACTCAAGCCCACCTCGTTTTTACCATCAAAGGCATATTTCAAATGAGCAGAAGGAAAAAAATTGAAATAATTATTTTCAATTCGAAGAGAGTCTGATACCAAATTAGGCGTTTGAAATGCTTTTTCTATACGCAAACCTGCCTGGTATTTGAATTTATTTACTTGTTGACCAAAAATACCATAAAGACTGTATATGTTTTCATCATACAAATAATCAAAATTAGCAATGGTATCTTCAAGATAAACTTGGTCCAATGGACTGTATGATTCCGAATAAGTGTTTACAGATTGTGAACGAATTATACTTTT
>CAJWCX010000195.1 GCA_913031405.1 uncultured Flavobacteriales bacterium
CTTGGAAAACTCGAAAATATTCATTCTTCCCGGTGTCTGAGCGGCACTTGGAATAAACGTAGCCAAGGACAATTTGATACCCTCGGTTTTGAAGCCATATAGATAGGCTGATAAAGTTGCAGCCAAAACATTTGCAATCATGAATTTAGCTTTCCCATTCATGGTAAGTGGAATATGAGTAGCTCGTTCTACTCTGATTTTCCAGTCTCCTTTTTTTATGGTGATATAACCGTTTTCATAGATTGCGGCAATTCCTCCATCAGCACAATGCTCGACAATAGCTGGGCAGTTTTCATCTAGGCTAAATAAAGCCACATTGCACGGAAGGTATTTGGCAATCTCAAGACAATGTTGGTCTTCTCCATTTAGAACGGCCCATCCGTCTTTTTTGACGCTTTCTACAACTACAGATTTTACCCTTGCTAAATCCTTTAAGTCATGGATGTCACTTAAGCCAAGGTGATCTTCTTGAATATTTGTTATGACACCAATATCACATACTTTAAAGCCCAGTCCTGAACGCAGAATGCCGCCTCTTGCAGTTTCCAAAACAGCAAATTCCACATTCGGATCTTTCAATACGTATTCAGCACTGATTGGTCCAGTCGTATCACCTTTTTCCATCATGTGATTTTGAATGTAAATTCCATCAGAGGTCGTAAAACCAACTTTGTAATTGTTGTTTTTAACAATATGAGCAATTAAACGAGTAGTTGTCGTTTTTCCATTAGTACCTGTTACTGAAATGATTGGGATTCTTGACGGTTTTCCTGGAGGATATAGCATATCAATAACTGGTGCGGCAACATTTCTAGGAAGTCCTTCTGAGGGAGCCAGGTGCATTCTAAACCCAGGGGCTGCATTGACCTCCAATATAACTCCACCATTTTCTTTCAATGATTGTGTTAGGTTGGGTGCCATAATGTCAATTCCGCAGATGTCTAACCCAATCACACGAGAAATGCGTTCGGCAATAAAAACGTTTTCAGGGTGCATTAAATCTGTTACATCTACAGATGTTCCTCCCGTGCTGAGATTCGCCGTTGATTTCAAGTAAAGTGTTTCACCTTCAGGAAGCACAGAGTCCAGTGTGTAACCTGCATTATCGATGAGTCTTTTCGTACTTCTGTCAATCGTGATCTCTGTCAGAACGTTTTCATGTCCATATCCTCTTCTTGGATCCTCATTGGTAATATCTATCAATTTTTGAATAGTATGCTTTCCATTACCGATAACATGTGCAGGAACACGCTGAGCAGCAGCTATGACCTCGTTATTGATGACCAGAACTCTAAAATCAAACCCTGTAATGAATTTTTCTACAATAACGCGCCTAGAGTATTCTTTGGCGTGTTTAAGTCCCTTCATGGCATCCTCCCACTTGGTTACGTTGATTGAGGCTCCTTTTCCATGATTTCCATCGAGGGGTTTAATAACAATGGGATATCCTATATCATCAATCGTTTCTTGAAGGTCTTCTTCGTCATAACATATATCTCCTTTTGCCACTGGCACAGAAGCGTCATTAAGCAATTTTTTTGTTTGTTCTTTATTGCAAGCAATATCAACAGCAATGTTACTTGTTTTACATGTGATTGTTGCTTGAAATCGCATTTGATTCACACCTGCTCCCAATTGAATAAGGGAGTTTCTACCCAATCTTAAGTAGGGGATACCTCGAGAAACAGCCTCTTCAACAATACTTCCGGTACTAGGTCCAAGACGGACATCCTCACGGATTTCTTTCATTTTCTGAATATCGTCAGTGAGGTCGTATTTTTCACCTGCAACTAATGCCTCTGCTATTTTTACCGATGCTTTTGCCGCATAGACACCAACTTTTTCTTCCAGATAATTGAAAACAACATTATAAACCCCCGGAGTTTTTGTTTCCCGGGTTCTGCCGAAACCAACATCCATTCCTGCAAGCGTTTGAATCTCAAGAGCAATATGTTCAATGACGTGTCCCATCCACGTTCCACGATCGATACGCTGAAAAAAGCCTCCGCGACATCCTTCAGAACAACGGTGCTCGATCAGAGTGGGTAGTAATTCTTCTATTCTTTCTCTAAATCCTTCAATCTTATCCGTTGGACGCTCCTCTAATTCCTCTAAATCCAGACGCATCTGAATGAGTTTTGTTCTTCGAATGCTCCAAATATTTGGACCTCTAAGTGCTTGAATTTTAATTATTTCCATGGCAAAAATGAATTAATTTAAAAATTATTTTTCCTAAAATTTTCGGCAAAGGTACAACAAGCTTTTGATTTTTAGCCTTTTATTTTTCCTTTGTCTAAACTGAATGTAAATTGACTGCCTACATTAAGGCTGCTTTTCACAACTATTTTTTGCTGGTGTGAATCGATAATATGCTTTACTATTGCAAGACCCAAACCTGTTCCTCCTTCATGACGATTTCGGCTTTTTTCCACACGATAAAAGCGTTCAAATAGTCTTGGGAAATGAATATTGTCAATACCGATTCCATTGTCTGCAATTTCTATGGTTACAAGTTCGTCAACAGTAAAAATTGATATGGTCGTTTTTCCTCCTTGGTTTCCGTAAGATATAGAATTGTTCAATAAATTGGTAATAACTTGAGCTATTCTTTTGCGATCAGCTTGAACATAAATCACATCCGTCTCATTTTTTAGTTGAATTTTGATCTCCTTATCTTTTGCTTTTAGTTCTATGGTTTCAATACATTCATAAGCTAACTTTACAATATCGAAGGGTTTCAACTCCATTTTTAAAGCATCAATCTCAAGCTTTGTAATTTGATCTAAATCCTCAAGTATACTTACCATTCGATCGGTGGATATAGAGGCTCTTTCCAAAAACCTTCGATTGATTGATTCGTCTTCTAAGCCCCCTTCAAGAAGGGTCAGGATGTATCCTTGAATCGAGAAAACAGGTGTTTTCATTTCGTGTGCTAAATTCCCTAGAAATTCTCGCCGAAATGTTTCTTGTTCTTTAAGTTTGACAATCTCCTCATCCTGCTTTTGTTGCCAGTATTGAACATCTTTTTCTGCATTTTCAATCAAACTATCGAGTGATTCGGTTTCATATGTTTTTGACTTATCGTCTGTTTTTGTTTGAATAGCCCTATACAATAATGAAAGTCTATGCTGAACAAACTTTTTTAAGAGAAGGTTAAAAACGACAAAAACGAATATAGCTCCGATAATGGGTATCAGAAAAAAAAGTGTTGAATCTACTTTTGAAATAAAAAGATGTACAAAAAGCGTAAATGTAAAACTGAAAGCCATTGTTGCGAGGCTTCCGTACAAAACAAGTAAACTAGGTTTTGGATATTTCACGGCTTTTATCTAAAGTTTCGAATTTCTTGTATACTACGAATATACTCATCTCCATGCTTTTATCGTAATTTTCCTTAATCAATGCCAGAGTAGACTTATTTCTATCTTGACATTTGAATATGTAGAAAAGAACATCATTACTGTTCAAATATCAACCCAAAAAAAGGGGCCGAAGCCCCTTTTATATTTTGATGTTTCACTTTAATTACTCGAAAATAATTTCCATGTGAACCCGTCTGTTTTTCTGTCTACCTTCTGCCGTATTGTTGTCAGCAATTGGAACGGTTTCTCCGAAATACTTCACAATTAAGTGTGACTCTATTACTCCATGCTCTATTAAGAAGTTTGCGACTGATTCAGCTCTTTTCTTAGAGAGTGCCATATTGGAGGCGGCATTACCTACGTTATCCGTATGTCCTGAAATTTCAAGCCTCCAGTCATCTTTTTCTTGTAACACCCGAGATAGTTCTTCAAGTGCAGGTTTCGATTTATCCAAAATAATGGCTTTTGCGGTTTGGAACTCTAAATCATCGAAGGCTGTTTGAATGACCTCTACGACACGTTCTTCTAGCACCG
>CAJWCX010000196.1 GCA_913031405.1 uncultured Flavobacteriales bacterium
CTATACCGACCCAAGATGCTGTAATGTCTGGAAGGAGTAGGCAATTATTGGTTCCGTCTAAACACTCACATGAGGTAGCATCTGTAGTTGTACATTGACCGTTGACGAGTATATTAAACAGAAGAAATACGAATAAGGTAGATGTGGTTTTCAAAGCATAGTTTTTGTATACGATAAATTTAATAAAATCACACCACTTTTCATAATATTTACCTTGCTTCTATTAGCTTTGAGTTTTACTTTTTGTCTTTTCAATTCAATGATGAGTATTATGTGGAATAAACTATACAGTATTTGCGCGTTTAAGTGTCCAAAATGCTTAAAAGGTGAGTTTTTTGAATCACATCCTTACAATCTTCGAAAGATTGGTGAAGTCAAAACACATTGTCCAAAGTGCAAAACAAATTATATTTTGGAACCTGGATTTTATTTTGGAGCCATGTATGTTTCATATGCTTTAGGTGTTGGTGTTTTTGTATTGACCTGGTTCTTATGTGATTCCATCTTTCATGATGATTCGGTTTGGATTACTATTTCTATCATTTCAGGTTCTATTGTTTTACTTGGTCCTTTGATGTTTTCTTTATCCAAAATTATTTGGGCAAACATTTTTATTCACTACGATGAAGAAAAAAGATAGTGAGTCTTATAGAGCATAAAAAATTTATTATTTAAACTCAATTTGTTTTATTAATTTTAAAAAAAAACTGATGAATAAAACTATTGTAAATCCCTTTAAAACATTGTATTGTGTAGTATTTTCTTTCTTTATGTTCGCAAGTATTTTTGTGAATGCCCAAGAAATTATTATTGACATAGAACCTGACGAGGTGGTACTCGCTTCATCTGCTCCTTTTGCCCTGGATTTCACTAATGATGCGACGAATGATTTTAGCTTTCGTGTACAGACCATGGTTGGAGACACTGTATTGGGAGGTCAACCGTCCACCTATGATGGGTCAAGTGCTATCGTTGAATGCTTTGCTGGTCAACCAATGGGTATAACAGCAAATGGTTCATTTTCTTTAACTAATATGGAAGGTGGAACTTCTGTATCATCTATAGATGAATTTGGTTTAGATGCGAGTTATCCTTTGGGAATTAATTTACTGATAGATGCTGGAATTGGAATATTTCCATATGTCTATGGCAACTTCTTAGGGGTTTCCAATCAATATCTGGGCGTAAGATTCACAGATGGGGGCAATACCCATTATGGTTGGATTGAATTATCTGTTAGTGCTGAAGCAGATACCATTGTGGTCCACTCTTATGGTTATAATGCCACTCCTGAGGAATCTATTGATGCAGGGGATAGTGATGCTTCGGTATTCTTTTCCGAAAATCTTGGTATTCGAGTTTGGAATAGCTCGGAATTTATACATATAGAAACGGAGTCAGATTATTTGGGAAGTCAATTTAGACTTTTGTCTATCTCTGGAAATGAATTGATAAGTACTGAGTTAATTGAATTATCATCTGAAATTGATTTGAGTTATCTTCCTAAGGGTTTGTATCTCGTACATATTTACAATGGAAAGCAAGTATTCACGGAACGCATATATATCCGCTAAATTTTTCGAGAACCGTTTTATTGGTGTCATAAAAACTGACATTTAGACACACTTACACCTTCTTTTTGCTTTTTTTGTCATAAATACTTGGACTATTTTGTTGTGGCATATTAATTGACCTTATGATGAAAAAAAATAATATCATGGGAAAAATAATAGGAATTGACTTAGGAACCACAAATTCATGTGTTTCAGTCATGGAAGGAAACGAGCCTGTCGTTATCGCCAATTCGGAAGGAAAAAGAACAACTCCCTCCGTTGTGGCTTTTGTAGAGGGTGGCGAGCGAAAAGTAGGGGACCCTGCTAAAAGGCAAGCCATTACCAATCCTACAAAAACAATATATTCAATCAAGCGATTCATGGGATCAGGTTTTGATGACTGTAAAAAAGAAATCAAAAGAATGCCCTATGAGGTGGTTAAAGGAGATAACAACACGCCTCGTGTAAAAATTGATAACAGAAAATATTCTCCACAAGAAATTTCAGCAATGATTCTTCAAAAAATGAAGAAAACAGCTGAGGATTATTTAGGTCAGGAAGTGAGCGAGGCAGTTGTTACTGTGCCTGCTTATTTTAACGATTCACAGCGACAAGCCACAAAAGAAGCGGGTGAAGTTGCAGGATTGACGATCAAAAGAATCATTAATGAACCAACAGCAGCTGCTTTGGCATATGGCCTCGACAAAAAAGGTGTTGATCAAAAAATCGTGGTCTTTGATTTTGGTGGTGGTACACATGATGTATCTATTTTGGAGCTAGGTGATGGTGTTTTTGAGGTACTTTCTACGGATGGAGACACTCATCTTGGTGGAGATGATGTTGATGAAACCATTATTGAGTGGTTGGTTCAAGAATTTAAAAACGATGAAGGTCTAGACTTGAGAGAAGATCCAATGGCTTTGCAACGCCTTAAAGAGGCAGCAGAAAAAGCAAAAATTGAATTGTCCTCTACTACGTCAACGGAAATCAACTTACCTTATATTATGCCAGTAAACGGCATTCCGAAACACCTGGTAAGAACGCTCCAGCGTTCGAAGTTTGAGCAATTGATATCCTCAATCGTAGAAAAAACAATAGCGCCTTGTAGATCAGCATTAAAAAATGCAGGTCTTTCAGCGGGAGATATCGATGAAGTTATCTTGGTCGGTGGATCAACTCGGATTCCAGTGATTCAAGATGCTGTGAAGAACTTCTTCGGAAAAGCACCATCAAAGGGAGTAAATCCTGATGAGGTTGTTGCGATTGGAGCAGCAATTCAAGGAGGAGTATTGACTGGAGAGGTAAAAGACGTATTACTACTAGACGTTACACCTCTTTCATTAGGGATTGAAACTATGGGAGGCGTATTTACCAAGTTGATTGATTCTAACACAACTATTCCGGCGAAGAAATCTGAAGTATTTTCAACAGCTGCAGATAATCAACCCTCTGTAGACATTCATGTTTTGCAGGGAGAAAGATCTATGGCAAGTGATAACAAAACTTTAGGCCGTTTTCAATTAACTGATATCCCAGCAGCACCGAGGGGAGTTCCTCAAATTGAGGTAACTTTTGATATTGACGCCAACGGAATCATGAATATTTCTGCGAAGGATAAGGGAACTGGAAAAGAGCAATCGATTAAGATTGAAGCTTCTTCAGGATTATCAGATGCGGAAATTGAAAAAATGAAAGCAGAGGCGGAAGCCAATGCAGAGGCAGATAAGAAAAAGAAAGAGGAAGTTGAGGTCATTAATAAGGCAGATTCTACAATCTTCCAAACGGAAAGGCAGTTAAAAGAATATGGAGATAAATTACCTGAAGACAAAAAGCAACCTATCGAAGATGCTTTAGCCGAATTGAAAAAAGAATTTGAGGCTAAAAACATTGAAAATTTAGAACCTGCAATGGAAAAACTAAATAATGTATTCCAAGCGGCTTCACAAGAGATGTACAATGCTGCGAATACTGAAGGTGCTAATCCAGCAGGTGATGCCGGAGCTCAAGAAGGAGGCGCTTCTGAAAATCCACAAGATGAGGTAACAGATGTTGACTTTGAAGAGGTTAGTGATAAGAAGTAATTCATAGATGTTTAAGATGTGATGAAGGCGCCCAATTGGGCGCCTTTTTTATTTTATAAATTGTGCTGCCTGACTAATTTTTAGTAGATTGAATAACCTATTCATATTTTGATGTGAGGACTTAAAAGAGCAATATTCTCTTCCTTAAAAAAATCATGTCCACAATCAATTTCAATAAGCGCTTCCAATTGGTTGATTCTTTTCAAAAATGATTCGGCTTGACGGGTTCGAATGACCTGATC
>CAJWCX010000197.1 GCA_913031405.1 uncultured Flavobacteriales bacterium
GCCATGTAAGTATTTGATAAACTTAAGCCAACGTTGAACTCCGCTACCTCCACTAGGAGGCCAATAATACGTGATTATGAGTACTTTCTTCACAAGAATTTAAATTACAAATTTAATATTACTTAATTTCTGATTTTCAAAATTGATTCGTTTATATTTGTTTCTATGGGATTTGTTCAAAAGGATTCTTTGCGCACTATGTTGATTTCTTATTTTGGAATTGGCCTGGGCTATCTGAACAAAGGAATTCTTTTTCTTTTGATTCTATCGACAGAGGAAATCGGTCTAATCAATCTGATTATAGGCGTAGGAATTCTTTTTGGCAGACTGGCAAATTTGGGCTCAGTCTTTACTATTTTAAGGTTTTTCCCTTTTTTTCAAGGTTCAGGACGATCTAATGATGGTTTTCTGACTTTTGTGATGTCCATTTTAGGATTTGGAATAACTCTATTTTCTTTTCTCTTTGTGTTTTTCCGACCTGAAATAGCCTGTTGGTATCAAGAGAATTCTGCTTTATTTGTTGACTATTATTTATGGGTCTTACCGGTGGGTATTTCGTATGCCGTTTATTTGTCTTTGGAAATGTATCTAAGGAGTTTCCAAAAAAACATATTGTCGGTACTCGTTTTTGATATTGGGCTTCGGCTTCTTGTATTGCTTTCTCTGATACTCTTTTGGAAAAACATCATCTCGTTTGAACTTTTTGTTTTAGCAAACTGCTTGTTTTATGTGATTCCATCTCTGTGTCTTTTGATCTACATGTATTATTTGCGTATGCTCAAATTTGGGCCGCTTCATCGGGTTTCTAAGAAGTTCAAATCAATCATGTATAATTATTCCTTAACGAATTATCTTAATTCGTTGGGAAATGTTGTGGTGAATTCCCTAGATATATTGATGATTGCTCAATTTATTGGGTTAAAAGCCACTGGAGTTTATACGACGATTGTATTTCTAACAAGCGCTCTAAAGGTACCGTATAATGCTTTATTGAGAATAAGTACACCTCTAGTATCTCAATACTGGAAGTCCAAAGATATGGCGGCAATGGAGGAGCTCTATAAAAAGGTTAGTTCTGTCTCCTTGGTTATTGGATTGGGTTCTTTTCTATTGCTTTGGCTCAATATTGATTTTCTATTTTCGTTTTTGAAAAGTGAATTTCAAGAAGGTATATGGGTTTTTTTCTTTTTGATGATGGGAAGGCTTTTGGACATGTATTTTGGATTAAATGGTGCTATTTTTACAACTTCAAAAAAATACAAGTACGATCTGATTTTCACCTTGAGCCTAATTGTAATGGTTTTCCTCCTTAATTGGTATCTGATTCCTATTTATGGTATCATTGGGGCTGCCATTTCTACCGGATTGGCTTTGGTCCTATACAATCTAAGTCGATTGATTTTTGTATTGCTTGCTTATGATTTGAATCCTTTTAATCTTAAACAAATCCCCATTATTGGATTGGGCATTCTTGTGTTATTTTTAGGGGATGTGTTTTCAACTTTTATTGACCATTCTCTGCTTCAATGTGTATTCCAATTAGCTCTCGTTGGTTTATTATTCTTTTTACCGATATATGTATTTAACCTGGAGCCAGAATCCAAATCATATTTTCATAATGGCTGGAAGTACTTAAAAAGTAAATCTAAAGTTTAGCTTTAATGTCAGCGATAGCTGCGTCAATTCCATTTTTATTTTTACCACCAGCAGTGGCGAAAAAAGCTTGTCCACCTCCACCTCCTTTGATGTGGTGACTTATCGATTTAATGAGAGTAACTGCATTGAGTTTTTTTTCCTCAATCAAGTTTTCTGACAAGATGATGCTTAAACCACACTTATTTTCATTTGTGTTACCCAAAACCCCTACAAAGTTTTCTTGTTCCCCTTTAAACTGAAATAAAACATCTTTTATTGAAGCTGAACTCAATTGAACTTTCTCTCCCAAGAACTGAATTCCATTAACGTTTACGATTTTAGTTTTGAGTTCCTTTTTGATAAGGGTTGCTTTTTCCTTATTGAGGACATCTATTTTTTTCGAAAGCTCATTGTTTTTGTTGATAAGTTCTTGAACTGATTTCTCTATATTTTGTGGTTTTTTGAGGAGTTCTGATATCGATTCAAGCTCCGATGTGCGTCCCCTAAAGTATTCTTTCGCACCATCTCCTGATATGGCTTCTATCCTTCGAATGCCGGAAGCTACTGCAGATTCGTTTATGATTTTGAATAAGCCTACTTCTGATGATGAATTTACATGAATCCCGCCGCAAAGCTCGACGGAATTTCCAAATTGAATGACCCGAACTTCCTTGCCGTATTTTTCTCCAAATAAGGCCATTGCGCCCATTTCTTTTGCTTCATCTATGGGGATACTTCGATATTCCTCAAGAGGAATATGAGCTTCCACATGTTCAATTACTCTTTTTTCAATTTGTTGAAGTTCTTCAGGAGAAACTTTGGAAAAATGAGAGAAATCAAACCTTAATTGCTGGGAATGTACCAATGAACCCTTTTGTTCAACATGCTCACCTAAAACACTTCTGAGTGCGTTGTGGAGGAGGTGGGTAGCGCTATGATTTCTTGCGGTATTCAATCGTTTGTTTTGATTAACTTTTGCATGATGAATTTCCTGTACATCTTTAGGCATCTCTGCCAAGAAATGAACAATTAGATTGTTCTCCTTTTTGGTATCGAAAATAGCTGTTTGTAGGCCGTTATTTTCAATCCATCCAGAATCCCCAACCTGACCTCCGCCCTCAGGGTAGAAGGGAGTCCTGTTAAAAACTGCTTGAAAAAAGCTTTTTCCTTTTTGGCTGATTTTGCGATACTTTAGAATTTTAATTTCAGCTTCCAGATGATCATATCCAATAAACTCACAAGGCTCATCTTTATGAACATTGATCCAATCATCAGTTTCAATAATAGAGGCATTTCTTGATCTATTTTTTTGGTTTTCTAATGCTGTATTAAACCCATTAGAATCAATTTGAAGTTCATGCTCTTTTGCAATCAAGGACGTAAGATCTAAAGGAAAACCATAGGTGTCATAAAGTTCAAAAACATCAGTTCCTTCAATTGTTGTTTCACCTTTTGATTTAACGTCAGTAATCAATTGTTCGATTCTTTTGATTCCTTGCTCAAGTGTTCTGAAAAAGCTAGTTTCTTCCTCTTTGATCACTTTGCAGATTATTTTTTCCTGATTTTTTAATTCGGTGTAGGTGTCACCCATTTCCGCAATCAATACTGAGACAAGGTCTCCTAGAAAGGGTTGTTTGAGCCCTAAATTTTGATAAGCATATTTAAGAGCTCGTCTCAGTATTCTCCTAATCACATAACCAGCTCCGTTGTTTGAAGGTATTTGTCCGTCAGCTATAGCAAAAGCAATTGCTCTAACGTGATCAGAGATCACCCTTAATGCGATGTCTGTTGTTTCATTTTGCTTGTATGTACAAGATGAAATAGTTTCTATTTTATGAATTAAAGATTGGAAAAGATCGATGTCGTAATTGGACTGTTTTCCCTGTAGAGCCATAGCAAGTCTTTCTAAACCCATTCCGGTGTCTACATGAGTTTCAGGAAGAGATTCTAGGGTTCTGTTTGATTTTCTGTTGTACTGAATGAATACAATGTTCCAAATCTCAATAACCTGAGGATGATCAGTATTGACTAGACTTTTACCGTTTTTTTCTTGACGTTCTTTTTCGTTTCGAAGATCAATATGTATTTCAGTGCATGGTCCACATGGCCCCGAATCTCCCATCTCCCAGAAGTTATCCTTTTTTGAAGCTGGTATGATTCTGTCTTCACTCAGGTGGCGTTTCCAAAGATCTATACTTTCTTGGTCAATAGCTGTAT
>CAJWCX010000198.1 GCA_913031405.1 uncultured Flavobacteriales bacterium
GAGCCAGCCTTGTATGGTTTTCAAAAAGCCCTTACATGGGGATTCGATGGGAACGGATATTCAAATGGATTCAATAAATACGGTATTTCCTACAGCTTATTTTCCTTCTACAGCATACCTGAAGGCTTATTTTGGTCACCCAAATAGCCAAATAGAAATTCACGAAACATATCCCAAGCAGACGATTAGAAATCGTTGTGAAATCCTATCAAGTAACGGCATTCAACGTATGACGGTTCCTGTGATTAGAGTTCAAGGAAGCAAGACAAAAACCAAAGACATTCAAATTGAAATGGGCAAATGGCAAAATGACCATTGGCGGGCCGTCCAATCAGCTTATGCAGCAGCCCCTTATTTTGAAGACTATGCCGAAGACATTCATAATATCATTTATAAGAGCCCGAAATATTTGATTGAGCTCAATGAGAATATTTTGGCATTCATACATGGAGTATTAGATATACCCTTAAAAGTTCATAACACCTCGACTTATTCTATTACACAACTTAATGACTTTAGAAATATAGACTTCATGGACAGAACCACCATAAAAGAATACCAACAGGTGTTTTCATACGATCGTGAATTCATCCCAAATCTTTCAGTGATTGACCTCCTATTCAATGAAGGTCCTTTCCTTCGAAAGTGGATTTTAAATCAGAAGTCATGAGCTATTGTAGCTTTTGCAGGAGCCAATCTGAGGGGAGCATTCATCGATGGTATCATGATGAAGTTTATGGACGCATGTCCAAAACCGATGACGAATTGTTTGGTAGACTGATCATGGAGATCAATCAAGCGGGATTGTCATGGGAAATTGTGCTAAACAAGTATGCCGAAATAGAAAAAGCTTACGCTGACTTTAGTATTACGAAAATTGCAGCATTTAAAGACAAAGACATACTCGCACTGAAAAGTAACCCAAAGGTGATTCGACACGAACTAAAAATTAAAAGTATTGTTTATAATGCGCAACAAATTTTGTGCATTCAAAAAGAATTCGGAACTTTTGGAAACTGGATTTCAAAAAACCAACAAAATTCTATTGAAAATTGGACCGGTATCTTTAAAAAGAACTTTAAATTTGTTGGCAAGGAAATTGTATCAGAGTTCCTAATGAGTAATGGAATGATACCAGGTGCGCACGACAACGACTGTCCTGTATACCAAAAACTAAAAAAGAATGAAATCAATACATAAAATAATAGCTATCGCTCTTGGTTTACTCATGAGTAACTCAATGAATGCACAGGTTAGCTTTAGTGCAGGTACAGGAATGGTGAATGGATTTGGAACCGACAAGTCCTTTTTTGGGTTGCATGGTGGTCTTGAGCTTCCAAGAAACAACGATGTAACCTTCTATGGTCGATTTGGTCATTATTTTTCACGGCCAGATGACAACACTGGAACAGGTACGGTCATTATCCAAGACCTCACGAATACAAGCCTTCCATATCAGCTCCAAGTAAATTATGCGTCGACATTTAATTACACTACGATTGAAGGAGGAACAAGATACTATTTGGGTAACGACTACGACAACGGGTTTTCAGCTTATGGCGGAACCAATTTTATGTTGGTATTCAATTCAGTAAAGTTGCAATACGAAACAACAGATATTACAGGTACTTACGAATGGGCAAATGATTATGAGCTGCAAGCAACAAATGACCAACGCGGCGTCATCATTGGATTGGCGATTGGTCTTCAAGGAGGACTCAAATACACCATTCCTGCTGTGGGAACAGCTTATTTTGATGTGGGTGGACAATACTCGATATTGGGTCAAGCCAACAACGCCACGGCGAGTAATACCAACCAATACTCACAGCTCTTTTTTGTGTTTACTGTAGGGTTCAGAAAAGATTTATATTAAGCAATTTCGCTAAGTAATTCATCCAAAATTTCTTCCACTGAAAAATCAGAATCAATAACGATATCTGATCTTACATATGTTGATTGACGCTTTTTCAATAAGTTATTCGTATGACTTACCATCTTCTTTTCGGAAATACCATTATACAAGGGTCTATCGTTTTGATCTTGAGTCAAGCGACGACACAATTCTTCAACAGATACTTTGAGGTAAATCACGATTCCCATGCTGAGTAATCGACTCATATTTTGATGATGACAAGGCAGCCCACCCCCCACTGAAATTACACCTGGTGATTCATTCTTTAACTCATCCAACAGCTGAGATTCATATTTTCTAAATTCAGACTCACCTTCACTCTGAAAAATCTCTTGGATGCTTTTCTTATAATGATTCTCAATACGAGAATCTGTATCGATAAATGACCTCTCAAGCCTCAACCCCAGCTGCTTGCCGATAGTACTTTTACCCGCTCCGCTCATACCGATTAGAATAATATGACCGTCTTTTTTCAACATGACCTTTTGTGTTCCAATTAATTGTGAAATAAAAATAATTTCATCGAACAAATTTACCGTTTTAATAGTTTGAATTAAAGAATTAAAAATATATATTTGCACCCGCAAATTGATCTCCTAGCTCAGTTGGTAGAGCAACGCCCTTTTAAGGCGTGGGTCCTGGGTTCGAGCCCCAGGGGGATCACAAAAGGCATCTAATTTCTTAGATGCCTTTTTTATGTGAATCAAATCAAACAACTTAAGATTTTAGTGCCAACCAAAGGGAGGTCATAAAAAACTCACGGTCCATCAGTTTTACTTTTCGGCTCGATAAACGAACCGTACAACGATGGTCTTTAAATATTTTGGATTGATCGTAATAAAAAGCATCTTTTGCCCGTGTGATGTCCTCCGACTTTAAATCCATTTTTCCATTGATATCCGCACCAAAAGAAAACACCAATAATCCAAAAACATCTTCAAAAAACCTCCTCTGAATCCAGCTTAACGTTTTGAGCGAGGCGCTTTCGCCAAAATGAGGTATGTCAATGTTAAAACCATTGTAACAAAGAAGCTGGTTTACCGATAAATCCAAAGTAATACCCTCGTGTTCCTTCTGAAAAAAATGATGCAATACAAGAACCATACTCTCAAAGTCAGAACGATCTGTATCATTATCAAAACGTTCCAAAAGATATTTTACAAAACGGTGAAAGTGCTTTTTATCGTTCTCATCCATTGACATATTCTTATTTCAATTTATTTAAATGAGCCGAATAGCGATCTAAAAGGGCCTTTTCATTAGGATGGAGCTGATCAATCCCTTTTTCATTGATGCGTTCAAGGATCTCATTGACCTTGTCTTCATTAGGCAACTCCTCTTCCTTCTTATCAGTGTTTAAAAGATTCTTTTTTGAACCTAATAAAGGATCGAATTTAAAAAGAGCCTCCTGGTCCAATTCTTTAGGGTTAATCTTATTGAGATTTCCCTTGGCGTTTCCTGACTTCAAATCAATGAGTACTACAGAGCTTTTACGTGGAGTATCAGCACCGTGCTCCAGTAGCTGAGTATGTAGCATCTCTAGGTCCACCCTCGACTTGATACACGCCACGATTCCTGTATCTGATGGGGTATGGTCAATTTCGTCTACGAGCCAGTCTATTCGTGAAAAAAATTTACGGTCATGAGGGAGGATTCGTTTGCTGCCTATACGGCAGTACAGTACTAAATGGGTCTTATTGGTTTTGGACATAATTTATATTTTTTTGTAAGACAATTGAAGCCATTTGATGAGAGGATAATGCTCGTCACAAGCAAAGGCGCCGCATCGAATGCGCATTCGTTTATTTTTTTCATTGCAGAGGTAATTGCTGAGTGGGAGTTCCAAAAAAAGCTCTGATACAGGCTTCCAGTTACAGCTCGGACAGCGAAGGTGTACTTTATGAATCTCCCACATTATTCT
>CAJWCX010000199.1 GCA_913031405.1 uncultured Flavobacteriales bacterium
AGTAAGAATAGAAATAGGGTTTGAAATTTCATCATTGATTTTTGATTTTAACGAAACTATAGAGTTTAAGCCTTCATGTGTAAATAATATCATCTAGTTTTTAACACCGCACATTGAAATTCAGATAACGTCTGGATAAATTACAGTGTTTCTCATGACTAAACAATTTTTTAAATCACAGCTATATAACATCATAATTAAAGACGGTTTAACTGTTTTTATTTCCAGATAAGGACCAAAATACATGCCATTTTAAAAGTGTTAAAATGACACTAACATAAGATACGGAATATTCTTTTAAATTTCCAATTAACTTTTTAACATAAGTAACTCCTAATGTTAGTAAAATGACTAAGATGAATTATAATTTAAATGCGTATAAATGATTAATTTTGTAATAAATATAAGCGATAGCTTTAAATTTTATTTATGGAATTATTCGGGAATTTTGGTTCCAATTCAGATCTGTCATCATTGATTGGATTAAAGAATACTGGCAACCAATTTTGGAATTTAACCCCTGCAGAGTTAGTCGAGGACACCATATTACAAGGTGAAGGACTTCTCACAGATACTGGGGCTATAGCAATTGATACTGGTGAATTTACGGGTAGATCTCCAAAAGACCGTTTTATTGTTGAAGACGAAATCACAAAAGATGCTGTTTGGTGGGGGGGTATAAATAAAGGAATTAGTGCAGATTATTTTGATACCCTACATGCGCGTATGCAATCCTATTTATCTGGAAGAGATTTGTACGTGCGAGATGCCTATGCATGTGCGGATGACGAATTTAGAATGAATATTCGTATAGTCACGGAACTTCCTTGGTCAAATATGTTTGCTTATAACATGTTTTTACGTCCAAAACAAGAAGAAATAGATGCTTTTATGCCGGATTGGAATATCGTTTGTGCTCCAGGTTTTATGGCAGATCCTGAAATTGATGGAACGCGCCAGCACAATTTTGCTGTACTCAATTTTAGCAAAAAAATGATCTTAATCGGTGGAACCGGTTACACAGGAGAAATTAAAAAAGGAATTTTTTCTGTTTTGAATTTTGTGTTGCCTCATGATCGGAACGTACTTTCAATGCACTGTTCAGCCAATATCGGTGAAAAAGGTGATACAGCTGTATTTTTTGGTTTGTCTGGAACTGGAAAAACCACCTTGTCATCAGATCCAAACAGGGCATTAATTGGTGATGACGAACATGGATGGAGTGAAAATACCGTATTCAATTTTGAAGGAGGTTGTTACGCAAAAACAATAGACCTTTCTCGAGATAAGGAACCACAAATTTATGATGCGATTAAGTTTGGAGCTATTTTGGAAAATATTGGCTTCAAGAATGAAAGTTCAACACCGGATTACTCTGACGGTTCGATTACTGAGAATACTCGTGTGTCTTATCCTATTGATCATATCGACAATATTGTTCTTCCTTCAAAAGGAAGCTCACCTAAAAATATTTTCTTTCTGACTTGTGATGCATTTGGTGTATTGCCTCCGATTTCCAAATTGACCAATGAACAGGCTATGTATCATTTTATGTCAGGTTATACTGCCAAGGTTGCCGGTACCGAGGTTGGGATCACAGAGCCTACAACTACATTTTCTGCTTGTTTTGGTGCGGCATTTTTACCGTTGCATCCGGCAAAATATGCGACCTTATTGGGAGAAAAACTGAATGCTTCAGATACGAACGTTTGGCTTGTGAATACAGGTTGGTCTGGAGGTAGTTATGGAGTAGGGGAGCGAATGAAGCTGTCGTATACTAGAGCTATGATTACAGCGGCATTAGATGGTCAATTAGAAGACATTAACTTTGACACACTTCCTGTATTTGAATTGTCTTATCCAACGTCGTGCCCAGGTGTTCCTTCTGAATTATTGAATCCGAAGGAAACGTGGTCTGATGCTTCTTTGTATGATGATACTGCGTCGAAATTGGCATCAAAATTTGTTGATAATTTCAAATCCTTTAAAAAAGAAGCTGCTCCTGAAATTCTTGCTGCAGCACCAAAAATATTGGTAAAGTCTTAAAGAGTCATTTTTTCAATCAATATAAGAGCCCTCGATTGAGGGCTTTTTGTTTGCACAAGGTTTTTAATCCTTGAATGTAGAGCATAAAAAAACCCTCTGAAAGAAGGTTTTAAAATATATTAAAATACGTTAATTACTACCTTTTTGCAAGAGTCTCGTCAGAAACAGAAATTTTCTTTCTTCCTTTTTTACGACGAGCTGCTAAAACGCGACGACCATTTTTTGTTGCCATTCTACTACGGAAACCGTGCTTATTTCTTCTTTTTCTTAACGAAGGTTGGAAGGTTCTTTTCATTTCTTTTAATTCAAATAATTATTCATTTGAGGAATGCAAAGATAGAACTTTTTTATAGAATTCACATCTTATTAATAAAAATATTCAAAAAAACACTTTACACTAATAAACCTTTATTTTTGTTGTGACCGAAAACTAAACTTATTCCTAGAATAAAGATCTATGAACACGAAAGAAAGAAAAAGCCCAACACTCAATTTATTGTATTTTTTGAGGCCGTATTTATTATGGTATTGTGTAGGTTGGATTTTTCTGGTTCTTTCTTCTTCAGCGGGTCTACTGTTTCCATATTTGATGGGTAAATTGTTGGGCTCTGGATCGAATGCTCCTGATATATCAAACACAAGCAGTATTGACTTATTGAATTTTGATAATGCCAGCCAAATAGCCTACAGTTTGTTCATATTATTCGGCTTTCAGGCCTTGTTTTCTTTTTTGAGGGTAGTCATTTTCAATAACGTTACGGAGAATGCTCTGAGGGACCTAAGAAATACAGCTTTTGAACGAATGATTTTCATGCCTATGAATTTCTTTGATTTCAATAAGGTAGGGGAGTTGACTAGTCGTGTCTCTTCGGACATTACTCAGATTCAAGATACCTTGAGAACCACCATAGCCGAATTTTTTCGTCAAGTCATCATTATCATAGGTGGGATTGCATTTTTATTTTTCATCTCTTGGAAGCTGGCTCTTATAATGTTGGGAACGGTCCCAGTCATGGCACTTTTAGCAGTTGTTTTTGGACGTTTTATTCGAAAATTGAGCAAACAAGCCCAAGACTTTGCGGCGGAGTCTAATTCAATAATTGAAGAAACCTTAACGGGGATATCCAATGTCAAGGCATTTACTTTTGAGTTGTTTGCTATTAGAAATTATCAAGAAAAGACCCAAGAGATGCGCAATTTGAATGTCAAAAGTGGAATTTGGAGAGGCCTTTTTATTTCCTTCATTATTTTTTGCTTGTTCGGTGCAATAGTTTTTATTGTTTGGCAAGGTTTATTGATGACACAAGGCCCTCATCCAGAGCTTTCTAGCGAAGGTTTCTATCAGTTTGTATTATTTACGATCATGATGGGCGCTAGTGTGGGATCTATACCCGATATGTATGCGAATATTCAGAAAACATTTGGTGCGATTGAGAATTTGATGAAAATTATCAATGACCATACAGAAAATGACCTGTTCAACGGAGATTTAAAGTCTGGTATTCAGGGTGCTGTTAGTTTTAAAGAGGTATCCTTCAGCTATCCGCAGCGCGCTGACGTTCAGGTTCTTGATGATATTTCGTTTGAAATCAGCAAGAATGAGCTTGTAGCGATTGTAGGTTCCAGTGGATCTGGAAAAACAACTATTGCAGGTTTAATTTTGAGTTTTTACCACGAGCAGAAAGGTCAAATCCATATTGATGGAAAAGAGATTCAGTCTTATGATTTGACTTATTTGAGATCAAAAATGGCTTATGTGCCCCAAGATGTGCTTCT